>JBOGIC010000238.1:0-2876 GCA_050744985.1 Acidimicrobiales bacterium | reverse complement strand
CGCCACCCGTCGCCCAACGCCGGCGTGGCCGAGGCGGCGTTTGCGGCCGCGCTGGGTGTGCGCCTCGGTGGCGCCAACGTCTACGCCGGCCGGGTCGAGGTGCGCCCGGCGCTGGGAGAGGGGCCGCCGCCGGTGCCGGCCGACATCGGCCGGGCCGTGCGCCTGTCGTCGGACGTCACGTGGGCGCTGACGGCGGCGCTGGCGACGGGCGGCACGTGATCCCGCCGCCCGGCCCCCACGGGGGTGACAGCCTGCGGCTGGCCGCCGCCCTCGGCGTCGACCCGGGGTCGATCCTCGACCTGTCGGTGAGCCTCAACCCGGCGGCGCCGGACGTGGCCGAGATCGTGGCCAAGCACCTCGAGGCGCTCGGGCGGTACCCCGACCCGGCGCCGGCGACCGCCGCGCTGGCCGACGCGCTCGGTGTCGACCCCGATCACGTGGTGCTGACCAACGGCGGCTCGGAGGCCATCGCCCTCGTCGCCGGCGAGATCGGCGGATCGGTCGAGGAGCCCGACTTCTCCCTGTACCCGCGCGGCGACGGGCCGCGGTGGCGCTCGGACCCGCACAACCCGAGCGGACGGCTCGCGGTCGCGAACGACAAGGCGGGCGTGTGGGACGAGGCCTTCTACGCGCTGGCGACCGGCCGCTGGACCGAGGGATCGCGGCCCCTGGTCGTCGGCTCGTTGACCAAGGTCTTCGCGTGCCCCGGCCTGCGCGCCGGGTACGTGGTCGCGCCCGACGGCGGGTTCGCGTCGCGCCTCCGGGCCCGGCAGCCGGCCTGGTCGGTGAACGGACTCGTCGCGGCGGCCGTTCCCGACCTGCTCGAGCGCGCCGACCTCCCGGCGTGGTGCGCGGCGGTGACGTCGGCACGGACCGACCTGGTCGCCGTGCTGCGCCGGCACGGGCTCCACGCCGAGCCGTCCGACGCCCCGTGGGTGCTCGTACGCGCCCCCGGCCTGCGCGCCCGCCTCGCCCCGCACGGGGTGCTCGTGCGCGACTGCGCCAGCTTCGGCCTTCCCGACCACACCCGCATCGGCGTCCCCCAAGCGGGTGGGTTGCACCGGCTGGACGCCGCCCTCTCCACCGTTTACTCCGCGCCATTGGGGCTGACAGACCCCTCTTCTGCAAATCAAACGGGGGGGTGGCGGTGAGGGGCGCCCTCATGGTGTGCGGGACGGCGAGTGACGTGGGCAAGAGCCACGTCGTCACCGGGCTGTGCCGGCTGCTGGCGCGCCGAGGCGTCGCCGTGGCGCCGTTCAAGGCGCAGAACATGGCGCTCAACTCTTACGTGACGCCCTCGGGCCACGAGATCGGCCGGGCCCAGGGGGTGCAGGCCCTCGCCGCCGGCGTCGAGCCGGACGTGGCCATGAACCCCATCCTCCTGAAGCCGACAGGTGAGCGTACGAGCCAGGTCGTCGTCATGGGACGGCCCTGGGCGCACCTCGACGCCGCCGCGTACCAAGCCGCCAAGCCCCACCTGGTGCAGGTCGCGCTCGACGCCCTGGCCGCCCTGCGCGACCGCTACGACGTGGTGCTGCTGGAGGGGGCGGGGAGCCCGGCCGAGATCAACCTGCTCGACCGCGACCTCGTGAACCTGGGTCTGGCGGCACGGGCCGGAGGCATCCCGGCCGTCGTCGTCGGGGACATCGACCGGGGCGGCGTCTTCGCCTCCCTGTACGGCACGGTCGTCCTGCTGCCCGACCATCTCCGCCCGCTGGTGCGCGGCTTCGTGATCAACAAGCTGCGCGGCGACCCGGCGCTGATGGCGGACGGTCCGGCCGAGCTCGAGCGGCGGTGCGGCGTGCCCACCCTCGGCGTCATCCCGTACCTGCGCGATGTCACCCTCGACGCCGAGGACTCGCTGTCGCTGGGCCGGGCCCTGCGGGCGCCGCCGGAGGGAGAAGTGGTCGTCGATGTGGCCGCCATCGCCTTCCCGCGCATCTCCAACTTCACCGACCTCGATGCCCTCGCCGTCGAGCCCGGTGTCGGCGTGCGCCTCGTCGACCACGCCGCCGCCCTCGGGCGGCCCGAGCTCGTCATCCTCCCGGGCACCAAGGCCACCGTCGCCGATCTGGCGTGGTTGCGGGGCCGGGGCCTCGACCAGGCCGTCGCCGCCTCGGGGGCGACTGTGCTCGGCATCTGCGGCGGCTACCAGATGATGGGGCGGACGATCACCGACGAGGTCGAGTCGGGGGCGGGGACCGTCGAGGGCCTGGGCTGGCTCTACGTCGAGACGACGTTCGCAGCGGAGAAGATCACGCGCCAGCGCCGCGGCACGGCCTTGGGTCACCGGGTCAGCGGGTACGAGATCCACCACGGGCGGGTCAGCAGCGACACGCCGTGGATCCGACTCGACGACGCCTACGGCGCGGAGCCTGAGGGCGCGGAGTCCGGGCGCCATCGAGGCACCACGCTGCACGGCCTCTTCGAGGAGGACGGGTTCCGGGCCGCATTCCTCGGCCGGGCGCCGAGCGGTGTCTCGTTCCGCGCGTCGCGGGAGGCGCAGTTCGATCGCCTGGCCGACGCCCTCGAATCCCACCTCGACCTCGACGCCGTCGAGCGGCTCATCAAGGAGGCCGGGTGATCCTGGTCCTCACCAATGCCGACACCGAGATCCTCGCCCTGCGGACGGTGCTCGAAGGCCTGCCCGACGGCTTCCCGGGCGTGGGCGCGGCCAATCCCACCCACCTCGCGACCGCCCCGGACCTCGACGGCGTGGAGGCCGTGTTGGTGCGGCTCCTCGGTGGGCGGCGGGCCTGGCTGGAGCCGTTCGACGACCTCCGGGCGCGCTGCATTGCCGGCGGTATCCCGCTGCTCGCCTTCGGCGGTGAGGCGGCGCCCGATGCCGAACTGACGGCGCTGTCGACCGTCCCCGC
>JBOGIC010000237.1:0-2690 GCA_050744985.1 Acidimicrobiales bacterium | reverse complement strand
CAGCAGGCCGGCCGCGGTGAAGACGGCGGCGAGGCCCGTCAGAGGGCGCCGGGGAGGGACCGGGGCGATGGGAGGGGCGATGGGAGGGGCCGCGGGCCGCGGCCGGGGAAGGCTCAGCGTGGGCATGTCGGGGGCTCCTTGGTCCTGCGATCCGCCGATCGGACCGTGCGCTGATCGTCCGCTTTCGATCCGCCGGGCGGAATCGACCCCGGCGCTGGTTGTCTCCCCGAACTCGGTGAGCGTTTCCTGTCGTCCAGGTCAGGGTGCCGCCGGGACCAGGCGGTAGCGTGGGCGAGCGCCTCTCAGCCAGGAGCCGCCCGGTGCACGCCTACATCGAGATTCGAGGAACCGGCCCGCCGGAGCTGTTCCCCCTCGATCGTGATCGCATCACGATCGGCCGAGGCGAAGGGAACGACGTGGCGCTCGCCGGCGACCGGCTCGTGTCCAATGTGCACGCGGTGATCGAGTCGTACGGTGCTTCCTACGCACTGCGCGATCTCGGCTCGTCCAACGGCACCTTCGTCAACGGTCAGAGCGTCGTCGGCGAGCGGGTGCTGCGGCCCGGTGACGAGATCCGCATGGGGGGCACCCAGTTGCTGTTCCGGGGGGCGGCGGCGGGTACCGGCGAACGTACCGACACGGGCCCCAAGGCGCCGGCGGTGACCACACGCGAGCGCGAGGTGCTCGTCGCGCTGTGCCGGCCGCTCCTGCGCGCCACGCCGTTCGCGCAACCGGCCACCATCAGCGAGATGGCCGAAGCGCTGGTCGTGAGCGAGGCGGCGGTCAAGTTTCACCTGGCCAACCTCTACGACAAGTTCGCCATCTACGACGCGGCGCAATCCCGCCGGCTCGTGCTGGCCAACGAGGCCCTGCTCCGCCGGGCGGTCACCCTGGCCGACCTACGGTCGCCCGCCGAGCCCGGCGACGAGCCGTAGGCGATCAGCCTGCCTTCCGGCGGCCCAGCAAGGCGAAGTCGTCGAAGAGCGCCTCGGTCGGGAACACCTCGGCGCTGACGAACATGCCGACGCTGCCCTCACGGGGGCCGTCCGGGTCCACGGCCGTGGCGACTTTGTGGTTGTCGACGAACATGGTCACGCGGTTGCTTCCCGAACCCGTGCAGTCGAGCCGCAGGCTGATCACGCGCTCGGTGCCCGGTGGCGCCACTCGGGCCGAGCCGAGGGTCGTCAGCCCGGTGGAACGGGTTCGCAGCAGGAGCGCCTCACCGTCGCTGCGCATGACCGCCTGGTAGAAGTCCCCGCCGGCGCGGTACCGGCAGAACACCCCGTAGACCGTCCCGGCCTTTACCGCCTGCACGCGTACGCGGACACTGACGTCGGTCAGATCGGTGAGCGGCGGGCCGTAGACGCCGCCGCGGAACGATGTGTCGGACAGGACGAGTTGGCGCGGCGCTTTGGCGGTCATCCGGTACCCCCCGCCGTCATACGCGAGCGCGCCACCCTGATCGTCGTATTCGTACCAGCTCTGGCCGCCCTCGAAGTTGTCGTGGTAGAGGGAATCGAGCGGCGGGGGCGAACCGCGCACGAGGGGAACCGCGATCAGGAGCAACGCCCCCAGGCCGAGCACGGCGGCGGCGGCCAGCCTCACCCGGCGGCGACGCAGCCACCTGGGTGACCACCGCCGGTCCGGCGCAGTGTCCGCCGGAAGGGGGCCCGGCTCGACATCCTCAATGGGCATGCTCGTGACGCGCTGGCCCAGCGCCGCCTGCGCCGCCTGGAGCTGGCGGCCCAGTTGTCCGGCGCCGCGCTGGCGGTCGTCCGGCGCCTTCGCCATCCCTTGGTCGAGCACGCGGCACAGCTCGTCCGGCACCCCGCGGCTTCGAAGGTCGGGCGGCGGATCCTCGGCGATGCGGTGGAGCAGGCCGAGGAGGTTGCCATCGCCCGGCGGTGCGAAGGCAGGACCACCGTTCACGAGGCAGTACAGCGTCGAGGCCAGCGAGTACACATCGGCGGCGACGCTCGGGTCCTGCCCGGCCAGCACCTCAGGCGCGGCGTGCACGATCGTGGCGGTCAGCCCGCCCGAGGCCGTCGGGTGAAGGCCCGGCACCTGCGCCAGCCCGAAGTCGGCCACTTTCGGTTCCCCCAGGCGGGACAGCAGGATGTTCTCGGGCTTGATGTCGCGATGGAGCAGGCCGGCGCGGTGCGCCGACTCGATGGCGCCGCATATCCGCACGCCGAACTCGAGCACCTCACGGACGTCGAACGCACCGTTCTCCGCCAATCGGCGGCCCAGCGACCCACCGCGGAGGAACTCCATGACCAGGAAGGGGCGCCCGTCGCCGGTCGTGCCCGCTTCGTAGACCGTGACGATGTTGGGGTGACCGGACAGTGCACCGATCGCCGCGCACTCCCGCCGGAACCGACGCAGCGTCGTCTCGTCGGCCCGTCCCTGCAGCACCTTGATCGCCACCTCGCGCTCGAAGGTGGGCTGCCAGGCCCGGTAGATCGTGGCGAAGCCTCCCCGGTCAACCTCCGTGAGATCCGTGTAGCCGGGGATGCCGAGATCGGTCGCCGTCACGGTCGGGGACGCCGGAGCCTTCGCCACGCGAGCGGACCGGCGAGCAGGAGCACACAACCCAGTGCGAGCACCAGCGGCCAGAACGCCGGCAGCCCGTCGCGGGCGGCGCCCTCGCCGTCCACCGGGGGCGGGGCCGCCAGTTCGCCCGTGCTGAC
>JBOGIC010000236.1:0-6729 GCA_050744985.1 Acidimicrobiales bacterium | reverse complement strand
GGCGGAGGCGGCGGTGGGGGCGGCACGGCGACGAGCGGCGGCGGGCCCGCCTTGGCCGCCTCGGCGTGCGCCGCGGTGACGGCCCGATCGGCCTTGATGCGGGCGAACAGGGCGTCGACGCGATCGGACCCACCGCCGGCATCGGGCGGCGGCGCGGGGGCAGGAGCCGGAGCCGGACGCGGCGGGGGTGGCACGGCGCGGGGAAGGATGCTGGGCGGTTCGGGCGCCAACGCCCGCGCCGGTTCGGGCGGCGGCGCAACAGGCGGCGGCGATTGCCGGGCGGCGGCCGGCTCGACCTCGGCCGGTGGGCGGATCTCCAGAGGGCGCCGGCTGGGCGGTGCCGGTCGCGACTCGCCAGGCCGCCCCGGCGGGCGCAGGCGCGGCTCGGTGCGCGGCTGGGGTTCGGAGCGTGGGGGCCGCGTGATCGTCGACGCGAGGCGCGAGGCCGGAGTCGACGACGACACGGGCATCGGCGATGGAACGGCCGGCTGCCCGCGCGGTGGCGTGTAGTCCTCGTGCAACGCCGGCGGCGGCTCGGGCGTGCGGCGAGCGACCTCGTCGGCGGCCAGGCGGGCCTCGATCTCCGCCGTCTTCAGCTCGGCCGTGGCCTCGTCGAGGGTGCGGCGCACGAGCGCGTACGCGCTCAGCAGCCGCTCCCGGGCCGCTCGCAGCTGGTCGAGTTGCATCTCGGCGATGTGCCGCCGGCGGGCCAGGTCGGCGAGGATGCGCTCGCGCACCGCCCGCGCCTCCCCCACCATCTCCCGGCCCTGGGCGCGAGCCGACGCCAGCTCGGCCTCGGCGTCGGCTTGAGCCTGGTCGCGCAACGCGTGCGCGTCGGCCTCGGCGGCGTTGCGCAGGTTGGCCGTGACCCCGTCGACTTCTTCGACGCGGCGGGCCAGCAGGCTGTCGGCTTCGGAGCGAATGCGGGCGATCTGGCCTTCGGCGTCGCGCATCAGCCGCGCCGCCTTCGCCTCCGCCTCGCCCCGGATGGCGCTGGCCTGCTCGCGCGCGCTAGCGAGGAGCTTGGCCGCGTGCTCACCCAGAGCGGCGGTGATCACGTTCTCGTCGACCTCGGGGTGCGCCGCCCGGTTCTGCGCCTCGTGCAGGAGGCGGCGTAGTTGGGCCTCACGGCCGGCCGCGGCCGAGAGCTCCTCGCTGATCCGCTGCAGGAAGGCCTTGACCTCAGCCTGGTCGTACCCGCGGAACGCGCTCGTGAAGCTGCGGCCCGCGATCGTCTCCGGCGTGACCACGAACCCAGCCTTGACGACCTTGTCGTCCGTCATCGCGAGCGAGCCTACGCCCGGGGAACGCCGCGAGGGTGGAGGGTCGCGACGGCGCGCGAAGACCTACGGCCCGCCGCCGATCGACTTGAGGACGCCGTTGAGGAGATCGACGACGGCGTTGACGGTGTTGTCCACCAGCGGGATGCCGAGGTTGACGGTGTCCGACCCGGGCGTCGACGCCGGCGACGACGGCGATGCCTGCGTCGAGCCGTTGCTGGCCGAGACCGTCGTCGGCGGCGAGGACGACGACCCCGTCGCCGGTGCAGCCGTCTGCGAGCCGGCGGGCGGAGCTGTGGTCGGCACCGGCACGGGGATCGGCACCGTGCCGGTGGTGGGTGCGGGCGTCGTCGCCTGCGGTCCGAGGCTCGGCAGGCGACCGGTGGCCGCGTCGACCGCCGCCAGCAGCGGCTGGCGGGCCACCGCCTGGTCGAGTGCGACCAGGCCCCATGGGGCGCCCTGCGCGTGGAAGCCGAACGCGTTCACCCAGCGCTCCCGGAAATCGCCGTTCGTCCCTTCCAGGGTGATCGCGGCGCCGATCAACGTCTCGCCGGCGGAACGCGACCCGGCGAGAAAGGCTCCGTCGAAGGGCTGGTCCCGGAGGCTCGGGAGGATCTGGCGGAAGAAGGCCTCGCCCGTGTCCTGTCCGGCAACGAGTTGCGCGGTGAACCCCCGGCCGCGCGCTTCGAGTTGGTTCCCCAGCTCGATCGCATCGGCCAGGTAACGCTGGTCCCAGGGATCGGAGGCCGAGAACGGCACCGGACCTGGTGGGTTCACGACACCCGGCGCCGGCACCGTCGTCTGGCGGGGAGCACGAACGTCCACGCGCTTGGACACCGACTCGACGCTGGACGACCCCTGGTACGCCGCGACGACGACGGCGAGGCCGCGTGTCACGCGAGCGGCGCCGCTCACGCGCACGACCGTGTCGCCCGCCGCGACCTCCGCCGTCCCCTCCGACGTCGTCACCAGGACGTCGCCGGTCGCGAGCTCACCGCGGGTCTGCTTCTGACCCGACGGGCCGGACTCGACGACCAGCCGTACCGTCGAGTCCTTGCGCAACTCGAGTTGCCCACCCTGGCCCAGGCCCAGGGTGGCGGTGCCCTCGACGACCCGCACCTGCTCGCCGGAGCGCAGCGTCCGAGGCTCGGTCACCGTCTTCTGCCCACCGTCGTTGGCCGTCACCAGCGCCTGGCCATCCACGTTCAGCCGTCCTGCCGCCTTGGACGACTGGCGGCTGCATCCGGCGCCGGCCAGGCCGACGACGAGGACGACCGCCAGTGCAATCCAGCGTTTCATCTCGTTGGCTCTCTCTTCCTGGAAATGGGCAGGGTGATCGTGAAGCTCGATCCCTTGCCTAGCTCCGACTCACATGTCAGTTGGCCGTGATGGGCGCGCACGACCCGCCGGACGAAGCCCAGACCGAGCCCGAGGCCACCGAACTCGCGGGTGGCGGAGCTGTCGACCTGGGCGAAGTCGTCGAAGATGCCGCGGAGGCGCTCGGGCGAGATGCCCACGCCCTCGTCGCGGATGGTGATGGCCACGGCTCGCGCGCCGCCGCGGCCGTTGCCGTTGTTGTTGCCATTGCTGTTGCCGTTGCCGGACAGGGCGGCCGTGACCGTGACTTTGCCGCCATTGGGTGAGTACTTGATGGCGTTGTCGACCAACTCGTTGAGCGACCGCTCGAGCAGGTGCCGGTCGCCTTCGATCGTGGGCAGGCGCCCCGCCACCCGCCGGGTGATCTCGTGGCGATCCCCGACGCGGTGCTTCCACCGGTCGATGACCGAGAGCACCATCTGGCGCACGACGACGGGTTCGTTCCGCAGTGTGAGTCGGGCCGCCTCGTCGGCCGCGACGCTGACGAGCAGGTCGACGACCCGCTCCAGCTCGGCCGCCGACTCGACGATGCGGCCGAGGAAGTCCTGGGACTGTTCCCGCGGCAGCTTGCGGGTGCGCAGCAGCTCGGCGAAGCCCTTGATCGGCACGAGAGGGGTGCGCAGCTCGTGGCTGATGTTGGAGAGGAACTCCGTCTTCATCCGCTCGACCTCGCGCTCGCGCCGCATGTCCCGCAGCACGTAGACGCCACCGGCCACGCCGCCCCGGGGGCCGCGCAGGCCGCCGGCGGACAGCGCGACCGGGACCTGCGTCCCGTCGTCCCGGACGACGACGCCGGCCTCGCTCCACGCCCCGGGGGCGGGCTTGGACAGGCGGGCGGCGAGGTCGTCGCCGCGATCGCCGACGATCCGCGTGACGTCCGGCACCCGGCGCCCGACCACCTGGCTCGCGGCGATGCCGAACAGCTCCTCGGCCGCATCGTTGAACGTGGTGACCTTGCCGTCGGGGTCGACGGCCAGAAGCGCCTCACCCATGCCGCCGACGACCGCCTCGAGGCGGGACCGCAGACGCGCCTCCTCCTCGGCCGCGTTGCGCAGGTCGTTGGCCTGCGACTCGATCGACCCGGCCATCGAGTCGAACGCCGACCCGAGCACACCCAGCTCGTCGAGGCTCGTGACGGCGGCCCGCGCCGACAGGTCGCCGGCCTGGATGCCCTCGGCGGCGACGGTCAGCTTCCGGAGCTTGGACCCGATCTGCTCGCCCAGGAACAGCGCCAGGACCACGCCGGCGAGGGCGGTGATGAGGGCGACCACGAACAACGTGCGGTACAGCGAGTTGCGGGTGGCGTCGACGATCGTGCGTGGCGTCAGTCCGACCACCGCGAACTTCGCGACCCCGTCGGCGCTCCTGACCGGCTCGGCGGCGAGGAACGAATCGCCGGTCACCAGCGACGACGACTCGGACCCGGTCAGCGCGGCACGCGCCACGCGCACCACGTCCTCCTCGGGAGGCAGGTCGCCGCCCCCCTGCGCCAGGACCTTCTCGCGGTCGACCAGGGCGAGGCCGACGGCCTTGTCGCTCTGCTGCTGCAGCTTGACGTACCCGTCGCCCAGCCGCTGGGCCGAGATCACCACGCCGAGGAGGCGCCCGGCGGCCGCCGTGTCCGCCACCTTGAACACGCCCACCGCGAACGCGTCGTCCCCGACGATCTCGACCGACGACGAACTGTCGCCGCGACCGGTGAGCACCTCGTTCACCGGCTGCGAGCCGGCCAGAGCCACGGCCTCTTGGTCGGTCGTGGGCCCGTCGGCCCGGCCGAGCACGCGACCCTCCTGGTTGACGTACAGCAACGGCCCCTCGGCCAGGAGCAGGCCGTTCTTCTCCACCAACGTCAGGAGGCTGGACATCTCGCTGCTGGGCGTCGTCTGGCCCGAGATCCGACGGGCCAGGTCGGTGCTCTGGCCCTGGAGGCCGAGCCCGATCAGCTTGGCGCTGGTGGCGGCGGTGTACGTGCCGCTGTTCTGGATCTGCTGTGACTCGGCGCTGGCCCGGCTATCGATCCGGCGGACGGCCTCGCGCTCGACGTTGTTGCCGATGACGACGGAGAGGGCCACGGAGACGGCGAGGACGACGAGCAGCAGGGTCGCGGCCGTGCCCACGGCGATACGGGCGGGGATGGACCGCCGGGCGGACACGACCAGCACGGCGCCGAGCCCGAGGGCTCCGAGGGCCCGGGCCCACGCCGCCGGGCCGTCGGCGCCGGTCGCACCGGCGATCTCACCGATCGCGAGGAGGGCGAGCGCACCCCACAGGACCCGGCGCGTGGTGCGGTCCTGGGTACCGAAGTTGCCGACCGCCAGGAGGATGATGCCGACGCCCCGGACGACGACGAGCAGGGTGTCATCCGTGTCGACGACCAGCGAGCCGTGCAGGAAGGCGCCGGCGGCCAGGGAGACGAAGCCGAATGCCATCAGGATGCGGGCCGACTGGCGCGCGCCGACCAGCGCCGGCCGGAGCAGCATCACGGCCGCGCCCGCCACCGCCACGAGGAACGTGGCGAATTCGATGGCGAAGTTCAACTGGGTGGACGAGTCAGACACGGGTCGACCCACGCAGGGAACGGTGTCTGGACGTTGTCATCGGCAACCTCGACCCCCGGGCGGGTCCGGTCGATTGCTGCCCATGCTTCATTACCCCGCCCCGGGTCAGAATGAGGTATCGGCAGGTCCGAGCCCGACCTTGAGGGGTTTTCTCAGATTTTTTCAGGCCGGGGGTGACGGCTTGGCCAGCGCCAAGGCGTTGCTCCCCGTGAGGCTCCCGAGAACTTCGAGCGCCTCGTCGTAGGTACGTACCCCACGCACGTCGAGGTCGTCGCCGGCGTGGGCGCGGGCCACCTCCTCGTTGGCCTTGGGCACGAGGAAGACCCTGGCGCCGGACCGCTTCACGGTCGTGACCTTCTGGGCGATGCCGCCGATCGGGCCAATGTCGCCGTTCGGCGCCAGCTCCCCCGTGGCGGCCACCTTGACGCCGCCCGTGAGCTCACCGGGTGTGAGGATGTCGAGAAGCTCGAGGCCGTAGGCGAGGCCCGCCGACGGGCCGACCACGCTGCCGGAGTCGATGTCGATCGGGAAGGGTAACTGGACCTTGGTGGTCAGCCGAACGCCGAGACGCGCGCTTCCGTCCTCGGCGGCGGCCAGCACCGTCTCCACGTCCGTCGGGGCGCCGCCGTCCCGGATGATGCGCATCCGCAGCGTGTCGCCCGCCTTCCGGGCCCGGATGGCCGCCACGGCATCGGCTGACGTCTTGATCGGCTTGCCGTCGATCTCGACGATGACGTCGTCGGGCTTCAGCACGGCCCCCGCCGGCGACCCGTCGACGACGGCGTCGACTTCGCCGCCCGCCCCCAGGTCGGTGTAGCCGAGGTGACGCAGCGCGAGCACCTGGGCGGTCGTCTTGGAGTCGCTCATGGCTTCGACGTTCATCTGGCGGTACTGGTCGGGCGGGATGTCGCCCCGGACCTTTTTCTCCGGCACGACATCGGTGGTGGGGTCGAGCCACCCGACGAAGGCCTGGAGGGCGCTGATGTGCTCGCGCACCGACACCGTCGTGTAGAGGATCTCACCGTCCGCCGGGTAGGTCTCGTGGCCCTCGACCTTCACCACGCCGCTCACGTCTTTGGCCGTTCCCGGCGACAGGGTGTCGTACGGCACCCGCACCACCCCGGCCACGCCCCCGGCGATGACCAGCAGGCCCCCCAGCACGGACAGCGCGACGACGAGCGCGCCACGGGGCCGGCGGGGCCGGCGGGGTCGGCCGCCGGATACCGGCTGGTCGCCAACCTCCCACGGCGGCGGAACCTCCGGGCCACCCGGGCTCTCACCCGGTAGCATCGAGTCGCTCGTGTCCACGTTCCTCGTGACCTTGACGGTGGTCGTCTTGGCCATTGCTGGAGCGCTTGCTGTGGCCCTGACGAATCCCGACCAGCCTGCCACGCTCCGGCGGCGTAGACGCCGCGACCGGGCCAGGGTCGGGACGGCGGCGGCGAGGGCCCACGGCGCCCACCGGGCCCGTCCGGGACGAGTCCGGGCGTCACGGCGGGAACGCGCCCAGCGCC
>JBOGIC010000235.1:0-3638 GCA_050744985.1 Acidimicrobiales bacterium | reverse complement strand
GGCTCCGGCCTCCATGGCGATCAGATCGAGGGTGCGGGCGGCGGCCAGGCCCCGAGCCAGGTAGAGGGCGGCCGCGTGCTGCGCCTCGACGCACATGATGCTGGCGGCCAGGCGGCGGGCGTTGAGGTCGCCGATGAGGCCGACGGCGTTCTGGTAGGTCTGCGACGATGCCGACTCGAGCTCGATGACCAGGTCGAACCCGGCGACCGGGTCGGCGATGTTGGGCCGGGCCCGGGTCAGCACCTGGGCCAGCACGCTGTTCTGGGCCGTCTGGGGCCTCCCGCCGAGCCGGGTCGCGATCTCGTTGCAGGCCCGCGCGTGGTCGGCGTGCTGGTCGCGGAACGACGCCGCCCACCCGCGCAAGGTGGCGTTGGCCGTCGTCCCGCTGAACAACGGCTGGCCCAGCAGCGCCTCGTACGCACTGACGAGCACGTTCTCGACGGACGCGCCAGTCTGGAGCAGTTGCACGTCGAAGGCCGGGTCCGCGGTCACTGCCCAACGGTAGGCGAGCAGCCGGTGCACATCCGGTCGGCGGGCCGGGCCCGTATTCTCGACTGGTGCAGTCGTTGAAGGATGCGAGCGACGCCGCCCTGGTGCTGGCCATCGGGCGGTGGCGGGAGGACGCCCTGGCCGAGGCCTACCGGCGCCACGCCGGCGCGTCGTTCGCCCTGGCCAGGCGGCTGTTGGGTGACCGGCAGATGGCCGAAGAGGTCGTGCAGGAGGTGTTCCTGCGCCTCTGGCACCGGCCCGACCGCTTCGACCCCGAGCGGGGCTCGCTGCGGTCGTACCTCCTGGCGCAGACCCACGGCCGGGCCGTCGACATGCTGCGGTCGGAGATCTCCCGGAAGCGGCGCGAGGAGCGCGACGCCCGGGAGACGGCCCAGAGCGGGCCCGACATCGAGCGCGAGGTCATCGACCTGACCGTCGCGGAGCGGATGAAGGACGTGGTGGACGAGCTACCCGAGGACGAGCGGCGGGCCATCGAGCTGGCCTATTTCGGCGGGCATACCTACCGCCAAGTGGCGGTGCTGCTGGACACCCCCGAGGGGACGGTCAAGAGCAGGATCCGGTCGGGCCTGCGCCGGATGCGCGTCACCCTCGTCGACACAGGAATGGGAAGTACATGGCCCGAGAACTGAGCCACGGCGAGGTCCAGGACCTGCTGGGCGCGTTCGCCCTCGACGCCGTCGACGACGACGAGCGCGAGGCCGTCGCACGGCACCTGGAGGGGTGCCGGCCCTGCCAGGCCGAGGTCGCCGACCATCGCGAGGTCGTCAGCCTGATGGCGGCCGGCTTCGTCCCCGCGCCCGAGGGCGTCTGGGACCGCATCGCCAGCTCGCTCGAGGAGGCGCCCCCCGCGATGCGGTTGGGCGGGGTCGTCTCCCTCGACGACGAGCGCGCCCGCCGGAGTGCCGAACGGGAGCGCCGCCGCGGGCCATGGGCCATCGCGGCCGCGGTGGCGGCCGTCGCGGCGGTCGCGGTCGTCGGCGTCCTCGGCATGAGGATCATCGACACCGGCAACCGGGTGAACGACATCGCCGACGGGCTCGCGTCCGAGGATGTCGCCCGGCTGGCCGACGCCGCCGCCCGCCGCACCGACGCCAAGACGATCGCCCTGCGGTCGTCGGACGGGAAGCTGGTCGAGGAGGCGGTCCTTCTCCCGGACGGTACGGGGTTCCTGAAGGGCGGCAACCTGCCCGCCCTGCCGGACAACCGCACGTACCAGCTCTGGGCCGTGGTGGGGTCGAACAAGATCTCGGTCGGGGTTCTCGGGAGCTCGGTCGGCCCCACCGCCTTCCGCGCCGACGCCGACGTGAGCGCCCTGGCGATCACCGACGAGGTCGCCGGCGGCGTGGTCGAGAGCCGCCAGCAACCGACGGTGGTGGGCCTGGTCGCATAGGCGAGCGTACGGTCGCGCCGGTGGAGATGACCGCGCTCGACCGGTATGTGTTCGACTGCCGGGGCTGGGTGCTGTTCCCCGACGTGCTCGACGCCGCCACCGTGGCGTCCCTGCGGGCCGGCATCGAGGCGCAGGGCCTGGGCCGGCCGGGGCCGGACGTCGCCCAGCAGCGGTTCGGCGAGCAGGGGGAGATGCTGCGATGGTGCCGCGGCGTCCGCGACCTCATCGACCATCCGCTGGCGCTCGACGCCCTGCGCCAGCTGGTCGGGCCGGCGCCCCGGCTCGACCACGCCTACGGGATCATGATGCGCCCGGGCACGGCCGGCCTCGGGCTCCACGGGCCGGTGGCGCCGTTCGACCCGGCCCAGTTCTACGTGCACAGGGGCGGTCGCATGTGGAACGGGATGGTGGCCATGGCGTGGGCGTTGACCGACGGCGAGCCGGGTGACGGCGGGTTCGGTTGCATTTCCGGCAGCCACCGGGCCGACGAGCCGCTCCCGGCCGGCGCCGAGCGGCTGGTGACCGAGGTGCCGCAGCGGGCCGGCTCGCTGCTGGTCTTCACCGAGGCGCTGTTCCACGCCACCGTGCCGTGGCGGGGCCGCGGCGACCGCATCGCCCTGCTGTACAAGTACTGCCCGGCGTCGACGGCCTACGCCCGCTCCCCGTGGGCCCCACCGGACGTCCTCGCTCTCCTCACGCCCCGGCAGCGCCGGCTGCTGGAGCCGCCGGCCGTCGAGGGCCGCCCCGAGGTGTACTCCTGAGTCTCACAAGATCGATCGCTGCAGCTCCCGCAGCTCCCGGTAGCCGACGAGGACGACGCCGGCGCGGTGGGCGAGGGCGCCGAGGCCGCCGTGGCTGGTGACGAGGTCGAGGTCGTCGACGCGGGCGCCCCAGTCGGGGGCGAGCGACCGCAGCTCGGCGGTGTCGATGGCGGGGTGCAGGTAGACCTCGGTGACGCCGGGGGCCAGGTCGACGAGGGCCCGCTCGATGGCCCGCCGGCTGCCCACGCCGCGGACGCGCACGCCGTGGTCGGCGAACACGACCCCCTCCTCGGCCGCCAGCTTGCGGAACGGGAAGCCGGCGGCCCGCTCGGTTGAGGCGTCACCCAGGCGGACGGGCAGCCGGAACTCGGTGGCCAGCTCCACGTAGATGTCGAAGAACTCGGGGCGCAGCTCGAGGGCGGAGAGGTGGGTGCCCAGGTGGCTCACGTCGAAGCCCCAGTAGATGGCCCGCTCGAGCTGGGCCCGGCACTCTTTGCGGGCCTCATCGAGGTCGGCGTGGTCCCACACGTCGGCGAGCGTGCGCGGGAAGCCGCCGTCGCCGTCCAGCAGCGAGGGGGCGTGGGTGATGGGGCCCCAGCGGTAGAGGTCGTGCTCGGCGTTGAGGGTGAGCTGCACGCCGACGTCCTCGCCGCGGTAGCGGGAGGCCGCCTCCCGCGCCCACGGGCAGGGCACCATGAGGCTGGCGCTGGTGGCGGCGCCCTCGCGCAGCGCCTGGTAGACGCCCGCGTTGGCGGCGTGGCTCTGGCCGAGGTCGTCGCAGTGGACGATCAGCAAGCGGGCGTCGGCGGGGTAGCCCAGCCGCTCGGCGAGCGTCGTCATCCCTGAGGACGCTATGCCCTCAGCAGCCCGCCCGCTCCACGTCCGCCAGGAACGACCGGGCGCCCGTCACCTCCACGCCCCGCTCCCGGACGGCGGCGGCGAGCGCCCGGTCGGAGGTGACCACCACGTCGGCGGGC
>JBOGIC010000234.1:0-12698 GCA_050744985.1 Acidimicrobiales bacterium | reverse complement strand
CCGCCGTCGCTGGTGGCGAAGATGCGACCGCCGTTCCCCCCCACGAAGCCGTGCTGGGCGTCGGTGAAGGCCACGGCCGCGAACTCGTCGGTCTGCACGTTGGGCCCGAGATCGGCGCGGACCATCTGCCAACTGGCGCCGGCGTTGTCGGTGGCGAGTGTCACGTAGGGCTGCTGGGCCTGGCCCCCGGGGCTCACAGCCTGGCCGTGCTGGCGGTCGGGCAGGCTCACCGACCGCAGGTGGCCGTAGCTCCGGTCGCCCTGCCACTGCCAGGTGGCGCCACCGTCGGTCGTCGACAGGATCGTGCCGCCGAGACCCACGACGGTCCCGTTCTGGCGGTCACTGAACCCGACGGCCCGGAACGACCACGACGACGGTCGTTCCGAGGTACCGACCGGCCCGGGGCCAGCCCCGGGGATGCTGTCGACGCTCGGCACCCGCTGCTCGGCCCAGGTGGCGCCACCATCGCTCGTCGCCCGCACGCTCGATTCGGTGACCATCCAGCCGTGCTGCGGGTCGGCGAAGGTGACATCGAAGATGACATTGGTGCACGGCAGCCCGTCGGGTGCCAGACACGCCTGGCCGCCCGACTCCGACCCCGGCACCCGCGCGTCCACGCCGCTCGGCTGTTCCCTCCACGTGGCGCCCCCGTCGGTGGTGACGAGCATCCGCCCGTACGCGCCGACCGCGTAGCCATGCGACGCGTCGGTGAACGCCACCCCGAACAGCATCTCCCTGCTGGAGGTGATGACAGGCTCGATGGTGACGAACGCCGCCTCGGGCGTCTGCGCATTCGCCGGCGCCACGGCGGCGGCGGCGACGACGGCCAAGGCGAGACACAACCCGGCGACCGGACGCCGGCTCATGTCTTGCGTCCGTTCGACGGATTTGTCACTTCGGCGGCCGGCGCCGGCGCTCCGCCCGGAACGGGTTGGGTGGGCCACGGCTTCACGGAGCCGAGCACCTGGGCGAGCTTGGGACCCTGGAGCGTCTCGTAGGTCACCAGGCCCGACGCCAGCACGTCGAGAACCCGGCGCTCGTTGTCGAGGACCTGGCGGGCCAACGACTCCTGCTGGTCGAGGATGCGCCGCACCTCGCCGTCGAGGTGCTCGAGGGTGGGCTGGGACACATCCCGCGTGAGCAGGTAGTCGCGGCCGAGGAACACCTCCTGGTGCTCGCGCAGCACCCGCACCCGCCCGAGCCGCGAGCTCATGCCGTAGCGCCCGGCCATGTCGCGGGCGGTATTGGTGGCCCGTTCGAGGTCGGCCTCGGCGCCGGTCGACGGCTGGCCCAGCGCCAGTTCCTCGGCGGCGACGCCCGCCATGGCGATGGCGATGGTGTTCTCCATGTCGTCGCGGGTGGGGAGCAGCCGCTCGTCGGACAGGAGCGTGAGGTGGCCGATCCCGCGGCCGCGGGCGATGATCGACAGCTTCTCGATGTTGGCCGCCTTGCCCAGCGCCGACGCGACGACCGCGTGGCCCGCCTCGTGGTAGGCGATGCGCCGCTTGTCCTCCGGCGGGATGATCGTGCCCCGCCGGCGCGGCCCGCCCACGACGCGCTCGACGGCCTCCTCGAGGTGGGCGTAGGTCACGTCCGACGACCGCTCCCGTACCGCCAGGAGCGCGGCCTCGTTGAGCAGGCTGGCCAGGTCGGCGCCCGAGAACCCGGGCGTGTGCCGGGCGATGGCGACAAGGTCGGTCTCGGGGTCGGCCAGGCGCTTGCCCTTGGCGTGCAGCTGCAGGATGGCCAGGCGCTCCTCGACATCGGGTCGGTCGATCACGATGTGGCGGTCGAAGCGCCCCCGCCGCAGCAGGGCCGGGTCGAGGATGTCCATGCGGTTGGTGGCCGCCAGGATGGCCACGCCCTCGGCCGGCGTGAAGCCGTCCATCTGCACGAGCAGCTCGTTGAGCGTCTGCTCCCGCTCGTCGTGGCCGCCGCCCAGCCCGGCGCCCCGCTGGCGGCCGACGGCGTCCAGCTCGTCGATGAAGATGATGGCCGGCGTCGCCTCCCGGGCCTGGCGGAACAGGTCACGCACGCGGGCGGCGCCCACACCGACGAGCGACTCGACGAACTCCGAGCCCGAGATCGTGAAGAAGTTGGCCTTGGCCTCCCCCGCCAGCGCCCGGGCCATCAGCGTCTTGCCACAGCCCGGCGGGCCCACGATGAGGATCCCCTTCGGCGGCAGCGCCCCCATGCGCGCGAACGCCGACGGGTCGGCCAGGTAGTCCCGCACCTCGCTCAGCTCGACGAGCTGGTCCTGGGTGGCGGCCACGTTGGCGAACGTGGTGGTGCGGCTCTCGCCGATGAGATGGTCGCCGATCTGGCCGAACTTCGTGAAGTCGTCGGTGCCCGACGTTCCACCGCGGATCAGGTAGAAGAGCAGGGCGAACAGGTTGGCCAGGATCACCAGGGGCAGGAGGAACTGCGCCAGGAACTTCACGAGGGCCTTGCCGGTTTGGAGATTCACTTCGACCGTCGCCCCGCTGCTCAGCAACTGCTTCAACAGGTCGTTGGTCGCCGCGCCATCGCGCGGGTAGGAGGCCCAGAACCGCAACGGCTGATCGGTCGGCGTCCGCATGAGACCTGCCACGCGCGAGTCCTCGTCGAGGAACTCGGCCTGCAGGACCCGGTTCTCCTTGGCGGCGCTGTCCAACTCGTTCAGCGACACCTGCGTGCCGGGCCGGGCCGGTCTCAGGAAGAACAGGGCGGCGGCGTACAGCAGCAGCAGCCCGATCAAGCTGAACGTCAGCACGAACACGCCACGCCGCGTGTCGGCGAGGCGGCCCTTCTTCTCGCCGTTCGTGGTGCGGGCCTTGGACTCCGCGGGCGACGGCGGGCTCTCGGCCTTGGGTTTCGATCGCAGCCGCTTCATGAACCCCTCGCCCACGCCCGCGCCACCTCGGCCGCCACACCCGGTCGCCGGCCCTTCACGCCCAGCCCGATGGCGAGCAGCACCATGCACAGGCCGCCGGCCAGCAGCCCCCCGACCACCCGGCCCGGCCCGTTGTCGTGGCGCACCATGGCATACCGCGGCGCCCCGGTCGCCGCCTCGCTCGGCACCCCGGCCCACCCGACCTGCCCGTGCGGCGGCCCGCCACCACCGATCGGCGCCAACCCCGCCAGCTGCGGGCTGCCACCCGGGTTCGGCGGCGGCGGCCCCGCCGGCGGCTGCACCCCCACGGCCTGCTCACCGCCACCCCCACCTCCCGACAACGGCCCCGCCCCCGCCGCCACCGCCTCGGTCGCACTCCCTCCACCGGGCGCCGGTGACGACCCCGCCGCCGCCGAGTTCGTCGCCGACGACTCCCCGCCGGTGACGACGAAGGGCTCCACCTTCACGCCCGTTCCGGTTTGTCCCCCAGGATTGGTCTCGTCATCGACGACCGTCTTGTCGTCGTCATGTTGCTCCTCCTCCGGGAGCGGCTCCCGAGCGACCGGCGTGAAGGCTTCGATGCCGCAGTGGTTGTTGTTGGTCGCGAGGAGCACCTTGCCCGGCCCGTTCCCGCTCGGTAGGTACGCCAGGCTCCTGGCGCTCACGGCGTAGTCCCGAAGCACGATCGGGTGAACGTTGGGCGATCGCTCCAGGTCGATCTGGTACATCGTGAGTTTGAGGTCCCGGTACTCGGTGATGAAGAGCTGCTGGTTCACCGGGTCGACGGCCACGGCTTTGATGGTGTTCGCCGCGAGCGTCGGTCCCACCGGCGTCGTTGCGCCGGTCGCGGTGTCCAACCACACCACCTGTGGCGCATTTCCGGCCAAGTACAATCCGCTGGCTCCTGTCATCGGAGCGGGGGGTGGGCCCACCGCCAGCGAGCGCGGCCCTTGAATGCCGGTGGCGACCACAGTGCTGTTGGTCGGCGCGCCGCCCGCGAGGCTCGACAAGCTGACCTTCAGCACCTGACCGGACGGCTTCGTGTAATACACGTAGTCGCCGATCACCGCCATGCCGCGAATAGCGCTCTGGTCCCTGTCACTCGAGTCCTTGAACGGCATCGGGGATCCGTGCCGCCAAAGCTCCAGGCCGTTCTTCATGTCGATGTAGACGGGTGTCCCGCTACCGGGCTCCACGGTCAGCCCGGCGATGTACTTGCTCGGCCCTTGCGGCGTGTTCCGGCCGGGCGCCGACGGGTCTTCGCCGTCCCCCGGCGCGCCGATGATGGATTGGATCATGGGTGGATCGCCGGCGATCTTCCACACCCAGCCGGTGTCGCCGACGTAGACGTCAGGCCAATGGGTTGCGACCGACAGCACCCCCGTGCTGTAGGTGTAGAAGCGGACCTCTCCGGCCGGCCCGCTGTACCTCCCGTAGTGACTACCGTCGTCGAAGCACGCCTGCACGCCCGCGAACTGCACCGGTAAGCCGGTCGACTGTTGCGCCCAGGCGGGCACGGCCACCCCCGCCACGACGATGGCCAGGCTGGCGGCGGCCAGAGCCGCACGATGGCGACGCACGAGACTCATGGTAAGGGAGCGGAAGGCGTCTTCGAACGCCGCCGTACGATAACGGCCACCAGGCCCACGAGTACCACCGCTCCGGCCGCTAACGCCATCACCACCGGGAACGACGAGTCCCCGCCGGTCGGTCCCGGCACACCCGGGAACTCGATCGCCGTCGTGAACACGTCCTGCTCGGTGTCGCCCAGCAGCGAGTTGCGGCTGTCGGGCCAGGCGGCGACGGCATAGGACGGCATCGAGAGCAGGCCGAGGCGGCCGCCGAGCTCCACGAGCCCCACCGCGGATGGCACCTCGTAGCGCTGGCCGACGTAGGCGTTCGACGCCCGCTGGGTCAGCCGCACGTTCGGGGCGAAGGCGCCGCCGTCGACGGCGTACGTGTAGTACACGTCGTACTCGACGTTGTTCGGGTCGTTGCGGCGGTCGAGGAAGACCAAGTCGAGCCGGCCGGTCGGGGCCAGCCCCAACCGGGGCAACGCCTGCTCGCGCCCGTTGTCGGCGGGGTCGTCGTTCACCCGTTCCGCCGGCTGCCACGTGCGGGCGCCGTCCACCGACCGGGAGACGAACACATCCGGGTCGCCCCGGCGGGCGTCCGACCACGCCAGCTGTACGGCCCCGGCGTCGTCGGCCACCAAGCTCGGCGGCGCCATCGTGTAGATGAGCATCACCCGGCCCGGCGGCACGAGCTTGTCGTCGACCAGGACACCACGATCGAAATGCCGGCCCCGGTCGTACGACGAGGTGACCACCACCGACCACGGCCCTTCCCAGGCCGGGCCCTCGAGGCCCTGGTAGTCCCGGAAGTCGTCCATGAGGTCGTAGTAGGCGACGTGGACGGCGTGGTCCTTGCCGATTGCGATCGCCGGGGCGACCACGCGTGCCCGGCTCGGGTCGCTCACCTGCACGGGGTCCGAGAACGTCACGCCCCGGTCATCGGAATACGCAGTGAACAGGGGGTTGGCGGTGGACGGCAATCCGCCCAGCACCGAGTCGTCGGAGGCCTTCATCCACACGATGTACAGCCGGCCGTACGCCCCGATGGTCGGGTCCATGGCGATGCGCACCTGGTAACTGCTCTTGCCCAGCAGCAGCCGCGGCGGCGAGAACGTCTGCGCGTGGTTGGTCGAGGTCGTGAGGTAGACCCCGACCGGGTTGTTCCCGAGTCCGGCCAGCCCGATGAAGACGTAGTAGAGGGTGCCGTCGCGGTCGAAGGCGACCTCCGGCGCGTAACAGGTCTCGGCGCCTTCGGGCAGCTTGGGCACGGGGTTGGCGCCCACCCAGCTGCGGCCCCCGTTTCCCGACACCTGCAGGCCACAGCCGAAGGCGGGGGCGTCGGTGCGATGGGCGAGCACCACGAAGCGGCGTTCGGTGGGGTCGGCGAGCAGCATCGGCGAGTTGTCGGCGGTCGAGATGGTCAGGTCGGACGTCGTGGCGGGAACCTCGTCCGCGACGGTCGGCGGCTCGAGCGACTGCCCCGGCGTCGCCCCGAGCATCAGCGCCACGAGCAACGACGCCCCCGCAGCGGCAGGCGCGCTCCGGGGACGTCGCGTATCCATCAGGACTCCTCCGCACGGGGCACGTTGCCCGGCGAGATCCGACCTAGGTGACGATGAAGATCCTCGCGCTCGTCGCGGTGGAACCACCCATCTGGCGGAAGCACACCTGCCACTCGCCCGCGTGGGGTGCGTTGATAGTGCCCGTCGTGTTGCCGATGAAGCCGCTGCTGGACGACGTGCGCCAGTTGGGGTTGATCGTCGCCCAGTTGTCCATGCAGGCGTGGCCGCTGTGGCCGCTGATGGAGTTGTCACCGGTGACGAGCTGGAACTGGACGTTGCGGGCGGCGCCGGTGGCATATGCGGTGATCTGCGTGCCGTTCGGGCCCGACTTGCTGAGCGCTCCGTCGGAGTACCACGTGGTGCCGGTCGGGACCGTACAGGCCCACGCCAGTGAGGCCACCGTGATCGAGGCCGCCACACCCCCTACCCCAGCCATGACTGCCCGCCGCAGGCGGAACCTCTTGGACCTCATGCTTCCTGCTCTCCTTCCGCGCCCCCGGCTGCACCCGGTCGTACCAGCCGCTCCACCGATCAGCGTCATGTGCGTCGTTTTCGTTCCCGGAACTTGCGATTCGGTGTTGTAGCGCCTGGCTCCGACACCTAGGGCCAGCATGCACCTATCGCGCTTGCTTGTCAAGGTTTGGACAGAGGGCTCACATGACACGAAATTCCGCCGCGTGCCCCCGGGTCGCGTGCACCGTGCCGTCCGGATCGGCGACGAGGCAGAGCATGGCATACCGGCCGGGTTTCAGATCGACGGCGAAGGTGCTCCGCTCCGCCGGAGCCAGCCGCGGCACCCGCGCCACCGCCGCCGTGCCTCGCCGCTCGCTGCCGCGCAGCTGTTCGAGGATCGGGGGGAAGTCCTCGGGGAGGTTCACGAGGGTCATCGAGTGGTCCTCGGTGCCGTCGTTGACGACCTCGAACACCGCCCGCCCGGCGGGGATGTCGGGGGCGAACTCGAAGGAGGTGTCGGTCATCACGACGCGGACGGTCGCCGGGCTCGGCGGGAGGGGGTCGGCCGACGACCGGGCGCCGAGCGCGCACGCGGGCCCGAGCATGAGCAATCCCACCGCCGCCAGACCGAGACGCAACCGCCGCATATGGCACCACGTTGCCAGCCCGGGGGGCCGGCGCGGGGTCAGCTCTCGGGGCGGTGGGATGCGAGCCGGACGGGACCGTTGCGGTGCGTCTCAACCGGTCGCGCCGACTCCCACAACCGCTCGAACGCGCCCGCCTGCAACTCGGCGAAGCCGGGGTGCTCCACGAGCAGCGTCGTCGGGAACCCGATCTCGGGCAGCACCGGGTCGGTCATGGCCAGCAGCGCCACCCGCCGGTCGGCGATGGCCAGCTTGATCGGCAGTTCGTCGACGAGCCGGCCCTCGACGCCGGCCCGGTGATACGTGGCCATCGCCTCCCTGAAGCCCTCGGCCGAGGGGTCGTCCCACTGGGGGCCCTGGTAGAGCACGCGGGTCTGCACACCCCGGCGGACGGTGGCGAGGACCGTGTCGCTGACCTGGTCGGGCGGGTACGAGTACGGCGGACGGTTGAACACGAGCAACTCGGCCGTGGCGTCGCCGAGGAGGCGGTCGTAGATCGAGCTGACCTGGGCGGCACCCTGGATCACGTGGACGTACGGGCCCGCCGCCTCGGGGGCCTCGGGGAACGTCGCCGCCAGTTGCTCGCGCAGGCTCGCGGCACGGAGGCGGTGCTGGCGCAAGCGCTCCTCCTGCAGCGCGTCGAGGCGGTGGAACACCTCGTCGCGCCCGGGCGACGCCCAGACCGCCGGCCCGTCCACCGACATGCGCTGGGCCAGGCCCTTGCGGTTGAGCTCCTCGAGCACCTGGTACGTGCTGGTGCGCGGCACGCCCGACACCCGAGCCAGGTGGGCGGTGTTGGCCGAGCCGAGCCGCAGCAGCGCCAGCAGGACGCGAGCCTCGTACGGGCTGAGGTCGAGCTGCTCGAATTCGCGCAGCAGGCCGTCGGGAAGCGTTCCGCCGTTGGTCACTGTCTGCGGTCTCGCCATTTCCCTCGCGCCGGCATGGTAGATGCACGGTACACCTACCGCCCCTCGGAAGTCAGCGTAGACCCCCGGCCTCCTCCCCCGCCGGATCCGGTTCGGGCCCCGGACAGACCGGAGTCAGCTCTTGAAGAGGAATTCCTCTTCCTCGGGGTCGATGAGCAGGCCCATCTCCTCGCGCAGCAGGCCGTGCCGGGCCAGGCCGGGGTCGTGATCGACGATGTCGAAGGCGATCTCCCGGGCGCGGGCCACCCACACGCGGTCTCGCCGCAGTGACGCCAGCTTCAGGTCGCTGTGGCCCTTCTGGCGGGTGCCCAGCACGGTGCCCTCGCCGCGGATGTCGAGGTCGACCTCGGCGAGCTCGAACCCGTCCGTCGACCGCTCGAGCGCCGCCAGGCGCTCCTCCGACTCCGGCGTGCTCGCCTCGCCCAGCAGGTAGCAGAACGACCCGGCTGTCCCCCGGCCCACCCGGCCGCGCAGCTGGTGGAGCTGAGCCATGCCGAAGCGGTCGGCGTCCTCGACGATCATCACTGTCGCGTTGGGCACGTCGACCCCGACCTCGATCACGGTGGTGGCGACCAGCACGTCGAGCTCGCCCGACCGGAACGCCCCCATCACCGCCTCCTTCTCCTTCGATGGCATCTGACCGTGCAGCAGGCCGACGCGCAGGTCGGGCCACACCTCGCCGGCCAGGCGCTCGTACTCGGCCACCGCCGAGCGGGCCTGGATCTTCTCGGACTCCTCCACCAGTGGGCACACGACGTAGGCCTGCCGCCCCGCGGCCACCTCCTCGGCCACGCGCCCGTACGCCTCCGACTGCTCGAGCTCGCCCCGCAGCCACCGGGTGACGATGGGTTGGCGGCCGGGCGGCATCTCGTCGAGGACGGTCACGTCGAGGTCGCCGTAGACGGTCATGGCGGCGGTGCGCGGGATAGGGGTCGCCGTCATGACGAGCACGTCGGGGTCGTCCCCTTTGCCCCGCAGGGCCGCCCGCTGCTCCACCCCGAACCTGTGCTGCTCGTCGATCACCACCACCCCGAGCGACGCGAACTCGACCCTCTCCTCGAGCAGCGCGTGCGTGCCGATCAACAGGTCGACGGTGCCGTCGGCCAATCCGGCGAGGATGCGCGTGCGCTCGCTCGCCTTCGTGCGGTTGGTCAGCAGGGCGACCCGTAGCGGCCGGTCGCCGCTGAGGGTGCGCTCGTCCGGCACCGCGAGGTCCCCGAGCACCGCCGCGACGGCCAACCCGTGCTGCTCGGCCAGCACCTCCGTCGGGGCCATGAAGGCGCCCTGGTACCCGCCCTGCACGCCCATCAGCAGCGCCGTCACCGCCACGAGCGTCTTGCCGCTGCCCACGTCGCCCTGCAGGAGCCGGTGCATGGGGTGCGGCCCGGCCAGGTCGCGCGCGATCTCGGCGATGGCGCGCTCCTGGGCGCCGGTCAGCGGGAACGGCAGGGCGGCGTGGAACCGGCGGACCAGCTCGCCCTCGGTCCGGTGGCGGACCCCCTTGGACTCCCGCTCGATCGCCCGCTTGCGCATCACCAGCGCCAGCTGCATGCGCAGCAGCTCGTCCACCACCAGGCGCCGCCGCGACGCCTCGGCTGCGCCCATCGACTCCGGGTTGTGGATGTGGTTGAACGCCCACCCGCGGTCGACCAGGTCGAGCCGGTCGCGCCACGCCTCGGGCAGAGGGTCGGCGAACTCGCCCGCCCGCTGCAACGCCTCCCCGATCCACTTTCCGAAGTCCCTGGTCGTGAGTCCCGCTTTCCCGGACTGCGGGTAGATCGGCACGATCCGACCGGTTTCATCTCCGATGAGGTCAAGGACCGGGCTGGTCATCTGCCGACGGCTCCGGTACATCTCCACCTTGCCGAACAGCAGCACGTCCATGCCCACCGACAGCCGGTTGCGCAGCCATGGCTGGTTGAAGAACACGCAGCGTAGGTAGCCCGTGCCATCGGAAACCTCGATCTCGACGATCGTGCGGCGCTGGCGCGTCGGGCGCATCCCTACCTTGCGCACGGTCGCCAGCACCATGCCCTCCTCGCCCACCTTGAGCTCTCGAATCGACGCCTGACGGGTGCGATCGATATACCGGCGCGGGTAGTGGGTCAGCAGGTCGAGGACGGTCTCGATCTCCATCACGGCCAGCGCCTCGACCTTCTTGGGGCCGGCGCCCTTCAGCTCGCTGACCGGGATCTTGGCGAGCTGGCTGAGCTTGCGCCCCGACAGTGCGCTACTCCGCGCTGAACAGGTAGGCGGACAGGGGCTGGTCGCCCCGGTGCACCTCGACCGCCACGCCGGGGCGCTGTCGGTTGAGCCACGCCTCGATGCGCTGTGTCGCCTCGGCGCTGGCCGCCTGGCCCTCGACGACGGTGACGAGCTCGTGCTCGCCGTTGACGAGCTGTTCGAGGAGGCGGCAGCACGTGTCGACCAGGTCGGGGTTGATCACCACGATGTCGTGGCCGATCAGCCCGATGTGGTCGCCTTCCTTGACCGGGCCGGCCGGCGTCGTCGCATCGCGGACGGCCCACGTGACCTCGCCCCAGCGCACGCTCTCGGCCGCATCGGCCATCGCCGCCGCGTTGGCGTCGGCGGTGGCCGCGGCGTCGAAGCCGATGAGGGCGGCGAAGCCCTCGGCCATGCTCTCGGTCGGCACGAGAGCCACGGGGCGCGTCGCCAGCTCGACGGCGTGCTCGGCCACCGGGACGACGTTGCGGTTGTTGGGCAGCAGGACGACCTCGGCCGCCGTCGTCGCCTCGATGGCGTCCAGGAGCTCGGCCGTCGACGGGTTCATCGACTGCCCGCCGGCGACGATCACGTCGACGCCCAGCGAGCGCAGGATGGCCACGGCGCCCTCGCCCGCCCCGACCGCCACGACCGCGGTGCCCGTGTGCTGCTCCTCCCGTGCGCAGCGCTCGTGCTCGATCTGCTCGGCCAGGTCGGTGATGCAGATTTGCCGCGGCCGGCCGGCGTCGAGCGCCGCCTCCACGGCCGCACCGGCGTCGTCGGTATGGATGTGGCAGTTCCACACGCCGTCCCCGCCCACGACCACGATCGAGTCGCCGATCTGCGCCCACGCCGCCTTGAACGCCTCGACCGCCTCGTCCGCGGCCCCTTCCAGCAGGAACATGACCTCGTAGCGCAGGTCCGTCTGGGGCTCGGGCTCGGCGCCGGTCCCTGCGACTGGTGCGGGTTGCACGACGATCCCGTCGTCGCCCGACTCGGGCACCGGCCGGCCGTCCACGGCGTGGAGCAGCACGTCGATCAGCAGCAGGAACCCCGCTCCTCCGGCGTCGACCACGCCGGCTTCCTTCAGGACCCGCAGCAGCTCGGGCGTGCGGGCCAGCGAGTCGCACCCGGCGTCCCGTGCCGCCTCCAGCACGGCGAGCAGCGTCGCCTCGGGCTCCTTGGCGGCGGCCTGGGCGGCATCGGCCGACTCCCGGACGACGGTCAGGATCGTGCCCTCGACCGGCTTCATCACGGCCTGGTACGACGCCGCCGAAGCCCCGGCGAGCGCCTCGGCCAGGACGACCCCGTCGACGGCCTCCTCCGTCTTGATCCGGTCGGTGAGGCCGCGCAGCACCTGGCACAGGATCACGCCCGAGTTGCCCCGCGCCCCCATGAGCGACCCGTGGCTGATCGCCTTGCAGACGCCGGGCATGTCGTCGGGGGCGCCGGCGAGCTCGGCCACCACCGACTCGACGGTGAGGGCCATGTTGGTGCCCGTGTCGCCGTCGGGCACCGGGTAGACGTTCAGCTTGTTCAGCCGCGCCTGGTGGGCGCGGAGCGCGTCCCGGTAGCCCGTGACGACCGCACGCAGCTCCGATGGCCCGAGTACGTCCACCGGCCGAAGCGTACCGGCCTGCGTGTACGCTGGTCCGCCATGGCATCGGTCTGTGACGTGTGTGGCAAGAAGCCGATCTTCGGCATGAGCGTGAGCCACTCGCACAAGCGCAGCCGCCGCCGCTGGAACCCCAACATCCAGCGGGTGCGGGCGATCGTCGCCGGCGCGCCCAAGCGCGTCAACGTCTGCACCAGCTGCCTCAAGGCCGGCAAGATCAACAAGGCCGTCAGCTAAGGCTCGCAGGCATGGCCGCCGACGACCTGGACGAGGCGCGGCGCCGGCTCGAGGACGAGTACGGCCAGGTCCGCCGCCACCTCGACAAGATCCGCGAGGCCCTCGACGACGTCGAGCGCGCCGGCCCCGAGGACGACCTCTCCGACCTGCTCGAAAAGCTCGAGAAGCGCGTGCACGAGGTGCGCACCGGCGGCGTCGTCGGCTCCGGCGCCCACGGCCACAAGCGGGCGCTCAAGGAGTACCAGGACCGCAAAGGCGATTAGACCGCGGAGTTGGCCTACTGAGGGACCCTTTGCGCGGAGTAAAAGCCGGCGAACGACTGGGCGAGGCCGCCGGCCACCTGCGTGACCGGGGCGAGCCCGGACGCCACGACGGGCACGGGGCTGTCCGCGGTACCGCCCGTCCCGAGCTGACCGGCGCCGTTCCAGCCCCACGATCGGACCGTGCCGTCGCGGAGGGCGGCGAGGCTGTGCAACGCCCCGCCTGACACCGACGCCACGCCGGTGAGGCCCGGCACCGGCACCGGCGACCACCGGTCGACGGTCGTGCCGTCACCGAGCTGCCCGATGGCGTTCCAGCCCCAGGCCCGGAC
>JBOGIC010000233.1:0-17184 GCA_050744985.1 Acidimicrobiales bacterium | reverse complement strand
TGCGTGCAGCGAGCCGCGACGACGGCAGTGACGCGAGCAGGCCCGCGGCGGCCGACCGCACCGTCTTGGCCCGGTCATCGAGCGCGGCCTCGAGGAACGCCTCGTCATGCGGGCCGAGGCCAACCGCCAACTCGGCGAGGATCGCGGCCCGGTCGGGCGCCGTCTCGCCCGCCCACGTCTCGTGGACGAGGCCAAGCGCCTGCTCCGGTTCCCGTTCCCGCAGTTGGCGCAGGGCCGCCATCCGGGCGGCACTCTCACCGGTGCGCCAGGTGTCGTCCGCGGTCGCGTCCGGCGCCGGGAGGGCTTCGGGCCGCGCCGCCCACTTCCATCGCTCGTTCCACATCGCCAGCCACACGAGGGCGGGCCCGCCGGCGGCGAGGGCGGGGTCGCGCACGGCCCGGACGCGGCTCCCGAGCTCGAGGATCGCGGGCAGCAGCCGCCCGGGCACTTTGTGGCCGCTCGCCGTGCAGTGCTCCAGCCACGTCGTCACGAGCGGGACGGGGCCGCCGGCGACCGTCACCTGACCGGACAGGACCAGCTCGAGCAGCTGCGTCGCCGGGGCCGGTGCCGGCGGGCGGCCGTCGGGTGCGGCCGGCTCCGGGTACGCCGCCGCGCCGGCAGGTGGAGGCACCGGGAAGCCGGCGCGGCGGCACACCGCCAGCACGCCCGCCGCCGTCAGCAGCTTCCGCTCGGCACTGTCAGCGCGGAGATCGGTGCCGACCATCGCGGCAACGTCGTCGATGGCGGCGGGCGCCGGCTTGCGCTCGGTCCCCACGAGCGCGGTGGAGACGAGCTGGTCCCAGACGACCGAGGTCACACGGGCACCGGCTCGGCGGCGGCGGGCGTGACCACCATCGGGTACACGACGCCGCGCTCCCACTCGGCGGTGACCGTCGCCGGCGTCCCCGCCGACAGGGCCAGCACCAGCCACGGCTCAACGTAGGGCGAGAGCGGGAGGCGGTCGCCCGCCTCGTCCTGGAACCACCAGCGGCCGCCGTCGCCGGGCACGAGCACCACGCCGCCGAGCGCGACCGGGAACCGGTCCCGCCACGGGTTGGCGGCGAGCCACGTCGCCAGCTGGTCGACCGCCTGGGCGATCCTGAGGCCGGGCGGCGCCGTATGGCGGTCGACGACACGCTCCTCGCCGCTCAAGGCCGCCCGCACCGGGTCGCTCCCGGGATGGACGACCACGGCGTCGTCCACGACGCTGCCGGCCACCTGGGCCACCTTCAGCACCGCGCCGGCGGCGGCGAAGTCGAGCAGGACGACCCAGCGGCCGGTCCGCTGTCCCCACAGCCACGTGCGCTGGCTGGCGATGCGGTCGTTCTCGCCCTGGCGCACGCCGGCGACCACCCACCGATCGCGGACGCGTTCGAACGCCGCGACCTCGTTGGCGCGGCGGGGCCAGCCGAGAAAGGTGCGGAGGTCGCCGACGGTGGCCGGACCGAGCGTCGCGCGCCGGCGCCAGGCGTGGATGGCGAGCTGCCAGCGACCACACTCGGCGAGGAGCGTGTCGGCCCAGTCATGCCGCCCGGCGATCGCAACGCCGCCGCCGACCTCCCGGACGCGGTCGGCGAGCGCCGGGAGCTGGGCGTCGACGAGGCGGGCCGCCATGCTGTCCCAGAAGGCGTACGGCTGGCGCCGGGCGCCGGCCAGGCCCTGGCGGACCAGGTCGCCGAGCCACTGCTCGAGCTCGTCCAACCCCGCCGTCATCGCCGCCTCTCGCTCGGCCTGCCGCCGGGCCCGGGCCTCCGGGTCGACGACCTCGGCGGGACGGTTCGCCGCCTTTGCCGCCTTCGTGGCCTTCGCCTCCGCCTTGGCCCGCCGTTCGCTCGCCCACTCGTCGGCGAAGTCGGCGGCATTGGCGGCTTCGCCGACCAGGTCGCCGTGCTCGACCCACAGCAGGAGCAGCGCCAGGCCGTGCTTGCACGGGAACTTCCGGCTCGGGCACGTGCACTTGAACGCCGGCCCGGTCAGGTCGACGGTCACCTGGTAGGGCGCCTTGGCGCTCCCCTGGCATCGGCCGAAGACCAGCGACTCGGTGGCGCCGAGCTGCGACCATGTCCGGGGACTGGTCAGCCTCCGGGCCGCCGCCACCGAGCCCTTGTCCGGCGCTAGGCCGAGCACCTGCTGGGTCGTCCACCGCGCCGGGGTCACCGGCGGTGGATGGTACGCCCCGCCGCCGCGAAGCCGAACAGGCTGGCGAGGCCCCACGCCACGACCGACAGGCCGACCAGCAGGAACGAGAGCGCGTACGAATGCGTGAGCAGGCCCCAGGCCAGGAGCACGAGGGCCGCCACCGAGCAGGCAACCACCCCGGCCGCGAGGGCGACCGCGTTGCCTCCCGGCGGGCGGCGATGCGCGCTCCCGATGAGGTAGCCGCCGCCCGCGGCCGCCACCGACAGCGCGAGGTACGCGAGCACATCCACGATCCCGAACTCCCAGTAGACGGCCCGCTCGAGGTTGTCGATCAGGAGAGGGGACGCCGCCGCGATCAGGACGGCGATCCCAAGCAGGACGATCCATCGCCGGCGGGGCCGGGCGCGCGGTGCCGCGCCCCGTGGCACGGACGCATCGCCGTCGGTTGGAACCGGCATCGGCGGTTCGGGCTCGGACTCAGCCAGTGGCGGGGCGGGCGGGAGGTAGTAGAGCGCACGACCGAGCGCCGCCCGCAGCTCCGGCTGGTCGGCGGCATCCACCCACTCGATCTCGCCGACGAAATCGGGAGGCCGGCTCGGGCCCGCCAGCCGGACGGGGACGATCGGCCGCTTCTGGCGGTGGGCGTAGTCGAGTTCGGCCAGGCAGGCCGGCGACCGGCACGAGGCCGCGCTCTGGACGAAGACGAAGCAGTCACACGCGCGGATCTCCCGCAGGATGGTGTCCCACCACGGCTGGCCACCGTGCAGGTCCTCATCCCGCCAGACCGTGTGGCCCATCCACTCGAGGTGGCTGGCGACGACGGCCGCGTCCGCGTCGTCGCTCCGGGCGTAGCTGACGAAGCAGCGGCGCGGCTCTGGCATCCCCAAACGATCGCAGACCTGTTCGCCGTACGTGCGAGTGGGTACAGAGCCCTCGTGAGCGCAGGAACCGTCACCCACCTCGAAGAACTGCCCAAGGACGACGGCGGGGATGGCAAACCGAGCCGCTACGACCGTGAGCTGATCGAGCTGCTCAACGAGCTGCGGGTTGTCCTGCCAGGCGTGCAGGTGCTGTTTGCGTTCCTGCTCATCGTGCCGTTCAACGATCGCTTCGACGCGCTGGGCGAGCCGCTGCGCGGCGTGTACCTCTTCGCCCTCATGACCTCGGCGCTGTCGTGCGTGCTGTTCACCACACCGCCGTGCTTCCACCGGCTCCGGTTCCGCCGGCACGACAAGGCGCAGCTGTTGCGCGTCGGCAACCGCTGCGCCGTCGCCGGCTGCGTCGCCCTGGCGCTCGCCATGGTGTCGTCGGTGCTGCTCGTGTCGGACTACCTGTTCGGTCGCACGGTCGCGGTCGTCATGACGGGTGTCATCGGGCTGGTGATCGCCGGCCTGTGGTGGGTGCTGCCGATCGCGTTCGGGCCGGATCGCGACGGCTGATGTAGCGTCGGCGGGAAGGGATGGACGGCGGACACGCACGGGCTGAGGGATGGGGAGCGGTACGGCCACGGACCGCGCTGCTCCTCGCGCTGGCCATCCTCCTGCTGGTGCCTGCCGGCCTGGCGGCCGCGGGGTCGGTGCGGTCGGCTCCCGTCGCGCCGATCCCGGCGTTCTTCGACCCCGGCCCGCAGCCGCCACCACCGGGCTTCGACCCGGTCCCACCCACTGACCTGCCGGGGACGCCGGCGCCCGGGGGCGGGCTCGAGCTCTACGACGGCGGTTCCGGCTTCCCCAACGTCGACAGCACCTACACGCATTGGGGCACGTTCGTGTGGGGCGGCGTCGAGACGGGCGGCAATGTGCGGGCGTTCTTCCTCCTCGACCGTACCGGCGGGGCGGGCGTCCACGACCTCATCGCCGCCTGGGCCAACTACATCAACTACCTGCGCGCCAACTGGCTACCCGGCCTGCCCTATGTCGCCTACGTGCTCGACAACGCCAACGTCGGCGGGTGTGGTGACTTCGGCATTACCGGCTACAGCTTCGCCACGATCTGCAACCGCAACGCCGGCGGCAACTACGGGCGCACCACCTACGTCCGGCGGTTCGAGGGCCCGAGCAGCCACTTCAACGGCCCGTATGTCGACATCGACCGCAGCCTCCTGCCGACAGCCCTGGCCCAGCAGAACCTCATCAACCATGAGCTCGGGCACCTCCTCGGCCTCGGCCACTCGAGCAACCCGGCGAGCATCATGTGCGTCCCGGCGTGCGGGTTCCCCCCGCCGGGCGAGCGCCCGGCGCTCCTGTACGACCGCGACGACGGGGCGGCCTTCGCGTTCCTCTACGGCGCCCACTCGGTCTCGACCGAGCCCTTCTAGGCGCTTGGCGCCTCCGGAGGCAACCCGCTATTGCTGCGGACGAAACGACATGATATGCATTGCGAGATGGCGCGGGGAGCCAAGTCGGTAGCAGTCGCAGCGGCGATGGCCCTCGCCCTCCTGGCTGCCTGCCGCGGCGGCAACGACAAAGTTCTTCCCACCGCGACCGTCCCCACCGCCCCTGAGACGACCACTACAACAGCCCTCTATGCCGTCCCACCCGTCATCGACGCCGCCTACGTCAACCGCGTCGTGACGGGCCTCGATGCGATCGCCGGTGACACGACCCGTCTCATCGTCCGGACCAGAACGATTCCACGTGAAGCGTTCGACCGGGTGAAGGCCATCTATCACAATGACAGCGAGGTCGACCGTGTCTTGAAGGGATATTCGGACCAGCTGGCGTCCGGTCTTCCGGGCGCACAGCAGAATCCGGGCGACAAGAAGTCAGTGGTCAAGGAGATGCTCTCGGCGTCCCCGCAGTGCATGTTCGCTCGGGTCGAGCGTGACTATTCGGCGATTAGCGCAAACGCGTTCAGCGGGATCACTGAGTGGGTGGCACTTCGACCGTTGGATCCAGGGCGTGATCCCTCGCATTACAACGCAACTGGGTGGGCGTACGTCTACGAGGGCTTCACAAGTCAGCGCACTCAGCCGGAGCGGAATCCATGCTCAACGTAGTCCGGAAGGTACAAAGGAGCTGCTTGCGCCAGGTTTGGTTGATCCTGATCATCAACATGATCGTGGGATCGATGCCAGGCCGCGCCGGAGCGGAAACGGTCGATTGCGGCGTGAACCCTTTCGGCGTCGCCATTGACTGTGAGGGTGACGGGACATATTTCGTGTCCAGCGGCCAAGGCGGTGGCTCGGGCTCGGGCATTCGACATGTGCCCTACAAGATCCTCACCACCGGTCCTGATGGACAGCCCTGCGTCCGGACGGCCTATCGTCCGGAGGGATCATCATCACCACCGCCGGCGCCGGGCGAGATACGACTGGGCGGCCCGGGTACGGGCACCGAAGAGAACAGCAACCTCTACCTGGAATACCCGCCGTGCCCGCTCCAGCCGGGCCAGGAGAGCCAGGACACGCCTGAAGCTTTCGCCGCCCGGTATTGGGAGCGGGTGCCACTGCCGAAGCCGAGGCCGTACATCGCACCGGGGTGGGCGATCGTCGGGAAGCTCGGCTACCTCGAAACCAGAGGCGAGCTGACCAAGACCTTTACCGACCCGAACACGCCGTTCGGGACGCTCGAGATCGTGGCCACGGGCCGGTACTACGTCGACTGGGGAGACAACGAGGGGTCGGGGCCGCACAGCTTCGAGGGCAAGCCGTGGCCCGAGGGCCAGATCACCCACGACTACATCTGGGCGGGCACCTACGACATCGTCGTGACCGAGCGCTGGACGGCGACGTGGCATTTCGGCCCCAACAGCGGCGTGCTGCGGGAGCTGCGCACCAGCGCGACCATCGACGACTTCGTGGCCCGCCAGATCCAGGTGGTCGTCGGGGTGCCGTAGCCCGCGCGGGTGGTGCGTCTCCGTTTGATCTGCACAACAGGGGGCTCACACCCCCAATGGCGCGGAACAAACGGGGTTTCGGCCGCCTATGGCAGGTGCTGCACCGTCGCCGTGTAGGAGCCCTGGGTGCCGGACATCACCAGCTGGTACGTGCCCCGGACGGGGCCGGTCGCGGTGAACGAGCGGGTGCCCGTGCCCGAAACCGTGCCGAGGACCGTGCCGTCGGGGGCGCGCAGCGTGGCGGTCACTGTGCGGTTGTTGGGGCCGGTCACCGTGACGGTGATGGCACCGGGGCCGGAGGTGAAGCTGTGCGTGACCGATGACCGGCTCTTGTTGAACGACCCGCTGAAGGTGTTGGTGACGGGGGCGTTCGGATCGGTGACCGTCACGGTCATCGTGTCGCTGGACGACAGCGCCGTGTCGCTGGCCGTCAGCGACAGCGTGTAGGTGCCGGTGGCCGAGAACGTGGCGGTCGTGTCGACGCTGCTCGACGAGGCGAAGCTCACGGTGCCGGGCCCGCTCGCCTTGGCCCAGGCGGCGGTCACAACCGCGCCGGCCGGGAGACCGTCGTCGCTCACGGTGCCGTCGAGCGACGCCGCCTGGCCCAGCTCGACGGTGCGGCTCGGCCCGGCGTCCACGGTGGGTGCGACGTTCACCGGCTCCCCGATGGCGCCGCGGACGAGGAACCGGCTGTTGTAGGTGTTCCAGTGCGCCGACAGCCACGTGCCCGGCTCGGGCGTGCCGGCCAGGAAGTAGGCGTCGTGGTTGCAGTCGAACAGCCGCCCGTCACGGGTGGGGCAGATGGACTGCATGACGACCGGGCCGGAGCCGTCGTCGTCGTAGCACATCTCGTCGTACTCGTCGTAGCAGTGGAAGCCGGCGGTGGCGCGGGGGGCGTCGGGCTGCACGCCGCCGAGGTTGTGCATGATCTCGTGCGACTCGGCGTAACCCCAGCAGCCGGCGTCGGCCCGGGCGAAGGCCGTGTAGTAGCCGTTGTTGGCGTTGGTCTGGCCGGGCTGGCTGTCGCGGTAGATCTGCCCGATCCCGCACAGCACGTTGCTGTCCATCATCACGAGGTAGCGACGGTCGGTGCGGGTGTAGCCGCGGGCCTTCAGCTCGTTGATCGTGTTGGACAGGTTGTCGTCACCCGCCGAGGACAGCACCTCGTGGCGCACGACGACGGCGCAGCCGCTGGCGTCGGCCACCGTCACGAACGGGACGTGGACCTCCCCGCCGGTCTCGGCCGCCGACGTGCGGTACTGCCACTCCATGTAGGGGGCGTAGCTCGACCGGATGACCGGTGCGATCGTGGCGTAGCGGTCGGTGCCGCCGGCGGTCGCATAGATGATCTCGACCCGGTAGCCCGTCGTGCCGTCGCCGACACACGCGATGCCGTCACCGTTCGTGCCCGTCGTGGGCGCCGGCTTCGGGAGGACGCCCGCCGTGCTGGCCAGCACCTCGGTGGGGATGGGCTCGCGGACGTCGACGCCGGCCGGCGCCGGGTCGGGCCCGTGCGTGCAGCCGAGCACCTCGTCGGCCCGGCCCCGGATCTCGTACAGGCCGTTGCAGCGCTGGTCGGCCCGTCCCGGCACCAGGCCGTCCCACACCATGCCCCGGCCCGGGTCGTCGGGAGGCGTGCCTGGTGGCGCGCTCTGGGCCGCTCCGGCGGGAGCGGACGCCGCCAGCGTGGTGAGGCCGGAGGTGAGGAGCACAGTGCCGGCGAACAGTCGGGCCTTGCGGTGCGCGTGACGTCCCATCCCACCGGTCTCGTCCGATGCGGGTGCAATCTTGATGGGTCACGCGCATCAAATCGTCATGCGCAGATCTCGTCGGCCTCGGCCTGGTTGCGCAACCCGGCGTAGATCGTGACGACGCGGTCGCGGTCCAGGACGAACACGACCACACGATCGGCGAGGGACGGGTCCTTGGCCTCGTAGATCAGGCGGTGTACGGGCTGGGAGGGGTTCACGGCCCGCAGGCGCCCCGGGTAGGCGGCCTGCACCTCGGCCTCGGTCGCGCCCACCCGGATGCCCGAGAGGGTGGCGACGGGGCCGTCCTTCACGATGATGAGGTCGATCCGGCCGCTGGCGGGCGTCGAGACGATGAGGGTCAGCCCCGCCGGGCCTCCGGGCGCGGTGACGACGTCGCAGTACGGCTGGCGATCGACGGTGAGGTCGATACCGGCGGCGGCGCGCGCCTCGGCGACGGTCATGCCGACCGTGATCGGGCCGATCCCGTCGATCCGCAGCCGCGACGCCGCCGACAGCCGCTCGGGCGCCGGCGCGGTGATGGGCGGTGCGCTCGTGGCAACCGGCGGCTCGGTGGTCGAAGGTGTGGAGGTCGTCGGCGTCGTCGTCGTGGAGGTCGTCGGCGAGGTCGTCGGCGAGGACACAGCGGCGCCGGCCACGGGCGGACTGTCAGTGCCCCCGCAGCCGGCCGTCACGGTGCCTGCGACCGCAAGGGCGATGGCAGTGGTGAGGATCCGGTTCATGCGGCCCATCGTGCGCCCCGGCCATCACGACGCCATCGCCGTGCGGTAACAGATGGGTTACGAGAACGAGCGAAGCACGGCTTCGGCCCGCACACGGAACGGGAGGGCGCCCCCGTCGTCATCGAACCGGGTGCAGTTTCCCACCCGTGCGGTGGTTTTCTACGCCCAGATCCGCGGCAGGTCCGGGCGACGGCCATCCGGACCCGCACCCCAGGTAACGGCGGGCGGGTTGAGGATGAACCACAGCGAGGCCCGTGCCGCGGCGCCGGGTACGGTCGTGGCCTCGGCGGGCTGACCGGGGGAAAGGCGTGGTCGATGACTCGATCGACGAGGCGGTGACGCTCGACGGGCAGGCACGCGACCCGCGGGGGCCGGTCACGATGCAGCGGGCCGTCGCCGTCGCCTTCGAGCGCACCGAGACGTTGGTGGTCATCCGGCAGTGACGGCCACGACGCCGATACTGAGCCGGCGCGCGCTCAACCGGGCCACGCTCGAACGCCAGCTCCTGTTGCGCCGTTCGCCCATGGGCGTCACCGAGGCCGTCGCCCACCTGGTCGGGCTCCAGGCGCAGGTGCCGGTCGACCCCTACACGGCGCTGTGGTCGCGCCTCGACGGGTTCGCGCCGGACGACCTCGGCGGCCTGGTCACCGACCGGTCCGTCGTCCGGACCGTGCTCATGCGCGGGACGATCCATCTCGTCACCGCCGCCGACTGCCTCGAGCTGCGGGCGCATTTCCAACCGGTGCTCGACAAGGAGCTGGCCCGCCACCCCGACTACGGGCCGGCGCTGGCGGGCATCGATCTGGCGCCGGTGCTCGAAGCGTCGCGTCCGCTCCTCGCCGAGCCGCGTACGCCGGCCCGCCTGCGCGCCGCGCTCGCCGAGCGCTTCCCCGAGCTCGATGCCGGTGCCCTCGCCTACGCCTGCCGCAACCACCTCGCCCTCGTGCAGGCGCCACCGCGCGGCGTCTGGGGCCGTACCGGGCAGGTCGCGTGGGTCGACGCCGAGGCGTGGCTCGGCGGCCCGGTGGCCACGGCGCCGTCGATCGACCGGCTCGTGCTGCGCTACCTCGCCGCCTTCGGCCCGGCCTCGGTCGCCGACGTGGCCACGTGGTCGCGTCTGACCGGCTTGCGGGAGGTGATCGACCGGCTGTCACCCGGCCTTCGCCGGTTCCGGGACGAGCGGCGGCGGGACCTGGTCGACCTCCCCGATGCGCCCCGGCCCGACCCCGACACTCCGGCGCCCGTCCGGTTCCTGCCCGAGTACGACAACCTCCTCCTCTCCCACGACGACCGGTCGCGGTTCTACGACCGCTCGGTGTCGAGCGACGGCCCGGTGCGGGGGACCGTCCTGCACGACGGCGTCGTGCGCGGGATCTGGCGGGTCGAGCGCGCCTCCCGCCGACTGGTCGTCGAGCATGCCGGCCCGGCCACGGACGAGATCGTCGCGGAGGCCGAGGCCCTCGCGGCGATGTGGGGTGCGGGCGAGGTTCGGCTGATGCCAGGCTGACCCGCCATGAATGCCGCCGCCGCCATCCGAACCGAAGGCCTGACCAAACGCTACGGCTCCATCACCGCCCTCGACGGCCTCACCCTGCAGGTCGAGGTGGGCGAGGTGTTCGGCTTCCTGGGCCCGAACGGGGCGGGCAAGTCCACGACGCTGCGCCTGCTGCTCGGGCTCATCCGTGCCACCGCCGGGCAGGCGTGGATCCTCGGCGAGGACGTGCGCGACGTGCAGGCGGTCCACCCGCACCTGGCCTATGTGCCGGGCGATGTGAACCTGTGGCCCAAGCTCACCGGCGCCGAGTGCCTGGAGGTGCTGGCCCGGTTCCACGGCGCCGTCGACGTCGCCTACCGCGACGAGCTGGTCGAGCGATTCGAGCTCGACACGGCCAAGCGGGCGCGCACGTACTCCAAGGGCAACCGCCAGAAGGTCTCCGTCGTGGCGGCGTTTGCGACCCGCGCCGAGGTGCTGCTGCTGGACGAGCCGACCAGCGGCCTCGACCCGCTGATGGAGGCGAAGTTCCGCCTGACCGTGCAGGAGGCGTCCGTCCGCGGCCAGACGGTATTCCTCTCGTCGCACATCCTCTCGGAGGTCCAGCGATTGTGCGCGCGGGTGGGGATCCTGCGCAAGGGACAGCTGGTCGAGGTCGCCCCCATCGAGCGCCTGCGGCAGTTGCGTCGCACGGTCCTGGACATCGACTTCGACGGCCGTCCCCCGGACCTGGGCCGCGTGCCCGGCGTGCTGAGCGCCGAGCCGACGCCGGGCGGCCTCAAGGTGACGCTGAGCGGCCCACCGGGGCCGCTGCTGAAGGCGCTGGCGAAGGCGAAGGTGATGAACCTCCGCTCGGAGGAGGCCTCACTCGAGGAGATCTTCCTCGGGTACTACGACGATGCCGCGACCCCGACCCCGACCTCGACCTCGACCTGAGCGGGCCGCCGTCGGGCTGGCGCGACGGTCGGTCACGCGCGGCGCGCTGGCGCTCTGCGCCGTGTTGGCGCTCATGCTCATCGCGATCCTCAGCAGCTACGAGCAGGTCGGCGCGGCGGCCGGCAGTCTCGAAAGCCTCGCCGGGAACCCCGCCTTCCGGGCGCTCTACGGGCAACCGTTCGACATCACGACCGCCGGTGGGTTCGCCGTCTGGCGCGTCGGCCAGTTCCTGCTCGCCATTGCCGGGCTGTGGGCGGTCATGTCCACCACGCGCCTGCTGCGGGGCGAGGAGGAATCCGGCCGCTGGGACCTCCTGCTCACGGCCCCGATCGCGCGTCACCGGTTGATGCTCGCCGACGTGGCGGTGCAGGCGGGCGCGTGCTGCGTCGCCGGACTGGTGGCGGCCCTGGTCTTCGTCGTCACGGGCGAGCCCGCCGGCGGGGCGGCGCTGTTCGGCGCGGGAGTGGCGCTGCTGGCGTTGACATTCGTAGCGGTCGGCTCGCTCACGTCGCAGCTGTTCGGCCAGCGGCGGCGGGCGGCGGGCTACGGCGGCATGGCGTTGGGCGCAGCGTTCCTGCTGCGCATGGTGATCGACGGCTTGTCGGGGCCACGCTGGCTCGCCTGGCTGACGCCGTTCGGCTGGGTCGAGGAGCTGCGGCCGTTCGCCGGCAACCGGTTGGCGCCGTTGGTGCCGCTGGTGCTGGCGCCCGCGGCCATCGGGCTGCTGGCGTTCCGGCTGTCGCGGTACCGGGACCTCGGCGACGGCATCTTCCGCGACCCCGACACCGCCGCGCCCAAGCTCGGGTCGCTCCGGACGCCCGTGCGCTTCGCGTTCCGGGAGCGCACCGCGGGGCTGCTGGGCTGGGGCGGCGGCCTTGCCGCGCTGGGGCTGGTGGACGGCATCGTGACCGGTGCGTTCACCGATTTCCTCAGCACCAACGCCGAGTTCCAGCGGGTGATCGCCCAAGCCGGGTTCGCCGACCTGGCCACCGTCGGCGGCTTCGTGGCCACCCTCGCCACGTTCGCGGCGCTGGTGATCGGGCTGTACTTCGTGTCGTCGATGCACGTGCTGGGTGAGGACGAGGAGGCCGGACGGCTCGACCTCGTCTACGCCACGCGGGTCACGCGGGCCGACTGGCTGGGATCGCAGACGCTGACGACGGCGCTGATCGGGCTCGTGCTGGCCGTTGTCGCCGCCGTCGCCACGTGGGTCGGCGTGGTGTCGGGCTCGGCCACGTTGTCGTTCGTGGACTCGCTGGCCGCCGTCGCCAACATGCTCCCGATCGTTGCGCTCGTGCTCGGCGTCGCCCTGCTCGCCCACGGCCTGCACCCGGGCCTGGTGGTCCCCGCCGCCGGCGGTGCGCTGGTCGGGTCCTACGTCATCGGGTTCCTCGGGCCGGCGTTCAAGCTGCCGAACTGGGCCCTGGACCTGTCGCCGTTCCACCACGTGTCGCTCGTGCCGGTCGAGCCGGTGGCGTGGAAGGCGGTGGCGGTCATGCTCGACCTCGCCCTGCTCGCCGGCGCCGCCGGCGCCTTCGCCTACTCGCGGCGCGACCTGCGGTAGCCGGTCGTGCGGGGTCAGCATGCATAGCGGTCGCCCTTGCCCCTGACCGTCGCCCAGTCGACGAGCACGTCCTCGGGCCGGACCTTGGCCGGCGTGCGGTACAGCGTGTAGATCCCGCCGTAGATCTGCCGGGTGTGGGGGAGGCCGGTGGCGGCGAAGTAGGCCTGGAGCGCGTTGTCGTAACAGGAGCCGGGGAACACGACGAAGCCGGGCGCCGGGTCGTCGCGCACCATCTCCTCGTAGGCCTGGTAGCGGGGGAAGTTCACGGGCGCGGCGACGATCGTCTCGTCGGTCTCGAGCGTGATGCGCTGGGCGACCCAGTAGTCGGCGTACAGCCGGCTCGGGCCGTCCCGTTCGAGCTCGACGAGCAACGGGTCCAGGTCGCCGGCGGCGAGGTCCCACAGCCCGCCGACGGTCCGGCCGACGTTGATGAGCGCGCCGGTCGCGACGATCGTCAGCACGCCGATGGCGACCAGTGCCGCCGACCGGGCCGCCTTGCCCCACGCCGTGGTCGGGATGCTGGCGAGCCCGCCGCCGACGGCGAGGGCCATCCACGGCGCGAGGCAGTAGACGTAGCGCGGCTCGTTGACGTACCACGACGTCGGGAAGGCGGCGAAGATGAGCGGGTACATGGCGATGGCCAGCGGGATGACCAGCGCCGGGCGCGGCAGGCGCAGGCAGGCGAGCACGAGCAAGGCGACGACCGCCACGTAGAGCACCTTCGACAGCACGCCCCACGGCCAGTACGTCGGGTGGTGCGGGGTGCGGATGCCGAGCATGTTCGGGAAGGCCACCCGGAAGAACAGGTCGAAGCGCTCGAGGAACGTGCTCGGCGGCACGTCGTTCTTGTGCAGTGACGCGAAGTTGGACTGGAGGTTGGTGTAGATCCAGGGGAGCGCGCCGAGGACGGCGCCGGCGATCGCGACCGGCGCCAGGCGCAGGAGCTTGAACAGCACGTCCCGCCGGCGGATGACCGACAGCCCGAGCCACGCGAGAGCCGGGACGGCGAAGAACACGATCTGCGGGTTGGCGTACCAGCCCGTCCCGCCGGCGACACCGAGCACGAGGGCGTCGGGAATCGTCGGGCGCTCCAGGAGGCGCGCCGCGAACAGCACGACGACCAAGCCGGCGATGATCGTCGCCCCGTAGAACCCCCGTTCCTTCGTCGTCTGCCACACGTACGCGCTCGGGGTGGCCCACACCAGCACGCCGGCGAGCACGCCGGCGGTGGGGTTGATCAGCCGGCGGCCGATCCGCCACACGAGCAGGGCGATGATCGCGCTGGCGATGATCGGCGCCAGCTCCATGGCCGCCCGCATGGGCACGCTGACGGCCAGCAGCAGCGCGACCTCCGCCGGCTCCTGGGCGCCGCCGTAGGGCTGGCCCCAGTAGAACGAGCGGAACTCGCCGTCGAGCATGTGCTTGCCCATGAGCCCCACGACCGCCTCGTCGCTGTCCGGGGGGCCCAGCGGCGAGTCGACGATCCAGGTGCGCAGCGCGATGCCGAGGGCGACCCCGGCCACGACGACGGCGATGAGCCACCAGGAGAAATTCGTTCTTGTCAGCTTCAACCACCGCAACGGTGGTTCAAGCTGACAAGAACGGTCAATCTTTGCCGTAGAACAGCTGCTCGACGACGTGGCGCGCGCGGCGGGTGACGCGGCGGTAGTTCTCCCGAAGCTCGGTGGGGGACGTGTCCAGGCTGCGGGCCAGCCGCGCCAGGTTGTCGGGATTCTGGGGCAGGGAGTTGTCGGGCGCGCCCTTGATCAGGAACCAGCGGTTCCGGGTGCGCTCGCAGAACCGGTAGGACTCGGCCAGTACGTCCCGGTGCTCGTCGGACAGGTGGCCGGCCTGGTGGAGCGCGTCGAGGGCCGCCATGGTGCTGGTCGAGCGCACGCCGTGCCGGAGCTGCAGGAGCTGCGCGGTCCACTCGATGTCCGACAGCGAGCCGCGGCCGAGCTTGAGGTGAAACTGCGGGTCCTCCCCGGGCGGGATGCGCTCGCGCTCGACCCGTGCCTTCATGCGGCGGATCTCGCGCACGTCCTCCTCGGGCAGCGGGTGGCGCCAGACATGGGGCTCGACCAGTTCCATGAAGCGGCGCCCGAGGTCCGGGTCGCCGGCGACGGGCCGGGCCCGGATCAACGACTGCAGCTCCCACGTCTGCACCCACCGTTCGTAGTACGCCCGGTAGCCCTCCAGGCTGCGGGCGAGGGGGCCGTCTTTGCCCTCCGGGCGCAGGCCCAGGTCGAGGGGGTACACCTGGGTGGCGGGCGACTTTCCCCCGAAGAAGCGCAGGAGCGTCTCCGCGACGTGCTCGGCGGCGGCGAAGTCGTCGGGCGTCGTGCCGTCGTAGACGAGGAGCAGGTCGAGGTCGCTGGCGTAGGACAGCTCGGCCCCGCCGAAGCGGCCCATGGCGATCACGGCGAACGGCAGCGGCGGATCGACCACCGCCAGCGCCGCGTGGAGGGACGCCTCCGCCAGCGTCGTCAACTGGGCGGCGGTCACGACGACGACCTCCTCGTCGTCGGGATCGGCCAGCACGTCGGCGGCGGCGACGCGCAGCTCCTCGCGGCGACGGAACCGCTGCAGGCCGCGCTGGCGGTCGTCGAGCTCCGACTGCCACGCCACCGCGGCCGCGGCGCCGTCGTGGATCGTGCGGGGGTCGTGGGCGTCGATCCCACCGGGCTCGCCGAGGATCGGGATCAGATCGGGCTCGCGTTCGAGCGTGTTCGACAGGCGCGCGCTGGTGCCGAGGAGGAGGCACAGGCGTCGCGCCGACTCCGGCGAGTCACGGAACGCCACGGCGAGCTCGGTGGCGCGCTGGCGGCCGGATGCGAGCTTGCGCAGGCCCAGCAGCCCGAGGTCGGGGTCGGGCGACTCCGACAGCCAACCGAGGAGCAGCGGCAGCAACTGCTGCATGAGCCGCGACGAGCGGGTGAGGCCGCGGGTCAGCTCCTGGAGGGCGATGCGGGTGCGGTTGGCGTCGCTGAAACCGAAGGCGCGGAGGCGTTCGACGACCGCCTCTTGCGGCATCTGCGGCGTGGTGGCGGGGTGGGCCGAGAGCGTGTCGAGCAGCGGGCGGAAGAAGAGGTGCTCGTGGATGGTGCGCACGCCGGCCTGGAGCCTCCGCAGGTAGCCGTCGAGCAGCTCGCCCGCCGTCGCCTCGACGGTGTCGCGGTAGCCGAGCACCCGGGCCAGGCGGTCGCGTGCCGCCGGGTCGGTGGGGATGGCGTGCACCTGCTGCTCACGCTCGAGCTGCAACCGGTGCTCGATCGTGCGTAGGAGCCGGTACGCCTCGTTGAGGTTGGCGGCGTCGCGCCCGTCGAGGTAGCCGGCGGTGCCCAGCTCGGCCAGGGCGTCGAGCGTCGTCGGCGAGCGCAGGTCGGCGTCATGGCGCCCGTGGACCAGCTGGAGCAGCTGCACGGCGAACTCGATGTCGCGGATGCCGCCGCGGCCCCGCTTGACCTCGCGGTCGGTGAGCCCCCGGCGGGCCAGTTCGGCCTCCGAGCGAGCCTTCATGGTCCGCACGGCGCGCAGGTCGTCGGCGGTGAACGGGCGCTCCCAGAGCCGTCGCTGCGCACTGGCGAGGAAGGCCTCACCCAGCTCGCGGTTGCCCGCCACCGGCCGGGCCTTGAGCAGAGCCTGGAACTCCCACGTCTGTGCCCACCGGTCCCAGTAGGCCTCGTAGGACTCCAGGGTGCGGGTGAGCGGCCCGTCCCGGCCCTCCGGGCGGAGGTTGGGGTCGACCCGGAAGCACGTGCCCGCGGCCGCCAGCACCGCCCGCGCCGCACGGTCCTGCTCGCCGTCGGCGGCCACGAACATCACGTCGATGTCGCTGGCGTAGTTGAGCTCGCGGCCACCGAGCTTCCCCATCCCGATCACCGCCAGGTCGTGGGCGCCGGCCAACGTCGTCGTGGCATCGAGCACCTCGGCGGCGAGCACGGCCAGGTCCCGGCCGACCGTCGGCAGGTCGTCGAGGCCGAGCAGGTCGCGCGCCGCGATGCGCAGCAGCTCGAGCTGCTTCCAGCGCCGCAGGTCGTCGGTGGAGTCGGGGGCGCCGAGGACGGGCCGCTCGTCGAGGCGGGTCAGCACCTCGATGGCGTCCGAGCGGGCGACGAGCAGGTCGGTGAGCGACCGGCTGGCGCCGGTCACCGCGACGACCGCCGACCGGAGGTGGGCATCCTCCTCCAGGCGCTTGGCCAGGCCGGCGTGGGCGTCGCTCAGCCGGGCGAGGGCGACCGAGACGGCCGCGGGCGCGGCCGACCGGTCGATCGCCTCCTGCAACGCCGAGATCGCCACGGCGTGAAGTCTGGCAGTGCCGCCCGCAGGAGAGGGCTAGCAGCTCAGCGTGAAGGTGGTGCCGTTGTTCCCAGGCCCGTTGCCGCGCTGGTCGACGGCCGTCACGACCACGGCGACGGGTCCCCCGAACTGGCTTGCGAGCGGACCGGTCGACGCCGAGTAGGTGCTCCCGCCCTGGGAGGTCATCGTCTTCTCGAGGCTGACGAAGCCGCTGAGGCGAAGGGTGACGGTGCCGACGCCGGACGGGTCGGTGACCGAGACGGTGACCGTGGCGGAGCTGCCGCACGCCACCGTCGACGGGGAGACGACGGGCACGCCGACCGAGGGCGCGGTGGTGTCGGGCGGACTGGTCGCCGGCGGTGCGGTGGTCGCCGGCGTCGTCGTGTTCGTGCCCCCACCGGGCGGTTCGGTCACAGGCGTGGTCGT
>JBOGIC010000232.1:0-1556 GCA_050744985.1 Acidimicrobiales bacterium | reverse complement strand
GGCAGGTGGCGGGCCAGGCGTTGGTTGCCGCCGGGCGGACCGTGGAACGAGGAAGTGTGCACTCGCTGCACGCCTATTTCCTGCGGCCGGGCGACCCGGCCGTGCCGATCATCTACGAGGTCGACCGGATCCGGGACGGGCGGTCGTTCACGACCCGGCGCGTCGTGGCCATCCAACACGGCGCGGCCATCTTCAACCTGGCGGCGTCGTTCCACGCCGACGAGCGCGGGCCCGAGCACCAGTTGCCCATGCCGGCTGGCGTGCCCGACCCCGAGTCTCTGCCCGGTTTCGGCGTGCTCATGGCGCCCTACCGGGAACGGCTCGGCCCGTGGTACGACCGTCCTCGCCCAATCGACATCCGCCCCGTCGGCCGCCATCCGCTCGAGCGCGAGTCGGGTGAGACGGGCACCCGGGTCTGGTTGCGGGCCGACGGGCGGTTGCCGGACGACCCGATGCTGCACGCGTGCGTCGTGGCCTACGCCTCCGACCTGACACTGCTCGACACCACGCTGGCGCCCCACGGGCTCAGCATCTGGTCGGCGCCGCGCACGATGCTCGCGAGCCTCGACCACGCCATGTGGTTCCACCGGCCGTTCCGCGCCGACGAGTGGCTGCTGTACGACCAGGACAGCCCGGCGGCCGGCGGCGCCCGGGGGTTCGCCCGCGGGCTGCTGTTCACCCGATCCGGCGCGCTCGTCGCGTCGGTGGTGCAGGAGGGACTCGTACGGCCGCGCGCGTGAACCGGCTCCTCGCCGGGTTGGTCCTCGTCGCGATGGTGGCGTGCTCGGGGAGCGGGGGTGACGGAGCGGCGTCGTCGCCCTCAGACTCGATAGCGCCGCCGATGGACCCGGCGCAGGCCCGCGCCACCATCGTCAAGGTTGCCGACGTGACCAATCCGACGGCCATGGCCGTCCGGCCCGACGACGACGGGATCTACGTGGCGGACAAGGGTGGTCAGGTCCGGCGCGTCCCCAAGGGTCAGACGTCGAGTCCCGGGCCGGTCGATGCGGCGCCCGTGCTCGACCTGGCCGGGCAGGTCTCGACGGGCGGCGAGCAAGGGCTGCTCGGGCTCACGTTCTCACCCGACGGATCGAAGCTGTACCTCCATTACACCGACCGGGCCGGCGACAGCCAGGTCGTCGAGTACGCGTTCCGCAACGGCCGGGCCGAGGTATCCACCCGCCGTGTGCTGATCAGCCTCGACCAGCCATTCAGCAACCACAACGGCGGGGAGGTGGTGTTCGGGCCCGACGGCAAGCTCTACGTCGGCTTCGGCGACGGCGGCGGGCAGGGTGACCCCAGTGGCAACGGGCAGAACCTCGACACCTTGTTCGCCAAGATCCTGCGCATTGACCCGCAGCCATCCGGGGACCAAGCCTACACGGTGCCCGCCGACAACCCCTTCGCCGGGCGCGCCGACGCCGCCGCGGAGACGTGGATGTACGGGCTGCGCAACCCGTGGCGATTCAGTTGGGACCGTGCGACCGGCGACCTGTGGATCGGTGACGTGGGGCAGAACCAGTACGAGGAGATCGACTTCGTGGCCGCCGGCCAAC
>JBOGIC010000231.1:0-1999 GCA_050744985.1 Acidimicrobiales bacterium | reverse complement strand
GGAGCTACCAGTCGACGGTTCCGTGGTCATACGGCGCCCACATCGTGAGCCCGGGCCAGTTCAGTGCCTCAGGCTTCCAGACGTTCCGGGACCTCGTCTGGGGCAGCAGCTTCGAAGGCGAGTCGACCCTCGGCCTGGGTGTCCGTGCCCGCTTGCCGTACCGCGTGTTCAAGCTCGCCGGCCCGGGAACGGGAAGCCGTCTCGTCATCGACGTCGCCCACCGCTGGTAGCGGTTCGACGACGTGTTCGCCGTGATGCTCGGCTGGGACGGTCCGGCCGGGCACCGGCGTGACCGTGCTGCCGGTGACCAGACTGGGTGAAGGCATTCCTCCACCTCCGATCGTTCGCGTCACATCCGCCCTCGCTGACGGGTCATGGGGAATGACGCCGGCCGACGGGGAGATGTGAGCGATGGACCAGAACGAGTGGCTCGCAGAGCGCTTCGAGGAGCACCGGGCGCGCCTCCGGGCGGTCGCCTACCGGATGCTGGGTTCGCTGGCGGAGGCCGACGACGCCGTCCAGGACACGTGGCTGCGCCTCAGCCGGCCCGAGACCGGTGAGGTCGACAACCTCGGCGGCTGGTTGACGACGGTCGTTGCCCGCGTGTGCCTCAACAAGTTGCGGTCCCGCGCCGCCCGGCGCGAGGAATCCCTCAGTGTCCACCTCCCCGATCGGGTCATTCGCCCGGTGGGGACGCTCCAACCCGACGACGAGGCGCTGCTCGCCGACTCCGTCGGCCTCGCCCTGCTCGTCGTGCTCGAGACCCTGACCCCCGCGGAGCGGCTCGCGTTCGTGCTCCACGACATGTTCAAGCTCCCGTTCGAGGAGATCGCATCCATGGTGGGCCGGTCGCCCGCCGCCGCGAGACAGCTCGCCAGTCGGGCGCGCCGGCGCGTGAAAGGCGCCGAGGTACCCGCCCCCGACCCCGACCTCGCCCGCCAACGAGAGGTGGTCGATGCCTTCTTCGCGGCGGCCCGGGGCGGTGACTTCGACGGCCTCGTCGCCCTGCTCGACCCCGACGTGGTGGTCCGGACCGACTTCGGCGCCCGCCGTCCCCCCGCGCCCGCGGTGGTGCACGGCGCCGAGGCCGTTGCCGCTCAGGCGATCCGGTTCGCGCTCCCGAACGCCGACCTGCACCCGGCGCTGGTCAACGGGGCCGCCGGTATCGTCGTCACCGTCGGCGGACGGCCCTCGGCGGTGCTCGGGTTCATCGTCACCAATGGCCGGATCGTGGAGATCGACGCGATCGCGGACCCCGCTCGGGTACGACGGATGGCGGCCGCGGTCCTCGGCTGAGCCGTTGTCGTGATGCCGGCGACCAGGGTGACCGCCCGACAGGCGCGTGGATAGGGCAGCCGGCTACCCAGACGCCAGCCTCAGATCCTCGCTGATGACCCGGGCCGCATTGCGCCCCGGCATGTACGAAACCCGGGGGCCGGCATGGCTGCTCGACCCGCACAGGTAGACGTTCGAGACCGGTGACCGGTAGCCGCCGAGCTCGGGGATGGGCCGTTGGGCGCCACTCTGGTACGGCACGAACGCGCCCTGCAGTCCGTCCCCCGCACGGCGGTGCTCACGAGTCGCTCTTGATCGACGGGCGAATGCACGACCCGCTCCTCGATGCTCGCCTCGAGGTTGGGCACGTACGCCTCGTTCAGCAGGTCGATGACGTGGTCGGCGTAGGGTCCCTTGGCCTCGTCCCATGAGGTTGCGCCGACCCTGCCGGTCGCGTCGCCCCGGATGTCGTACGGGACGCACTTGACCAGGATCTTGACCAGTCCCTTGCCCCGGGGGACCCGGGAGGGATCGGCGGCGGAGTCGTTGCACACGACCGACACCGGCCCCGCCGGGAGCAGACCCGATCTGGTCTCGGTGAACATTCGGGCCACGTACTCGAGCGACGGCGGGGGTGGACGTAGCAGGCGCGGCCCGTGTCCTCGCCCGCACGGAACTCGACCGCGCCGCAATGGAGCCGCCCCTTTTCAGGAGCGGAGAGGAG
>JBOGIC010000230.1:0-3193 GCA_050744985.1 Acidimicrobiales bacterium | reverse complement strand
GTGACCCGGTGGTGGCTCTCGTAGCGGTCGCGTAGGCCCTTCAGGATCTCGATCGTGTGGGCCACGGTGGGCTCCTCGACCTTGATCGGCTGGAAGCGGCGCTCGAGGGCGGCGTCCTTCTCGAGGTGCTTGCGGTACTCGTCGAGGGTGGTGGCGCCGATGGTCTGCAGCTCGCCGCGGGCCAGCATGGGCTTGAGGATCGAGGCGGCGTCGATGGCGCCTTCGGCCGCGCCGGCACCCACCAGGGTGTGGAGCTCGTCGATGAACAGGATGATGTCGCCGCGGGTGCGGATCTCCTTCAGCACCTTCTTGAGGCGCTCCTCGAAGTCGCCGCGGTAGCGGGACCCGGCCACCAGGGCGCCCAGGTCGAGGGTGTAGAGCTGCTTGCCCTTCAGCGTGTCGGGCACGTCGTTGGCCACGATGCGCTGCGACAGGCCCTCCACGATGGCGGTCTTGCCCACGCCGGGCTCGCCGATGAGGACCGGGTTGTTCTTGGTGCGGCGGGACAGCACCTGCATCACCCGCTCGAGCTCGCGCTCGCGCCCGATGACCGGGTCGAGCTTCTTCTCGCGGGCGAGCTGGGTGAGGTTGCGGCCGAACTGGTCGAGCACCAGCGAGCCGGTGGGGGCACTCTCGGCGCTGGGGGCCCCTGAGGTGGCCTCCTTGCCGGAGTAGCCCGACAGCAGCTGGATGACCTGCTGGCGCACGCGGGAGAGGTCGGCGCCCAGCTTGACCAGCACCTGGGCGGCCACGCCCTCGCCCTCACGTATGAGGCCGAGGAGGATGTGCTCGGTGCCGATGTAGTTGTGGCCGAGCTGCAGCGCCTCGCGCAGGGACAGCTCGAGCACCTTCTTGGCGCGGGGCGTGAACGGGATGTGGCCGCTCGGCGACGAGCCGCCCTGCCCGATGATCTCCTCCACCTGGTTGCGAACCGCTTCGAGCGAGATGCCGAGGGACTCCAGGGCCTTGGCGGCGACGCCTTCGCCCTCGTGGATGAGCCCGAGGAGGATGTGCTCGGTGCCGATGTAGTTGTGGTTGAGGAGCCGCGCCTCTTCCTGGGCCAGCACTACGACCCTTCTGGCTCGGTCCGTGAATCGCTCGAACAACTGAACCCCCTAACCGGGATGGTGGGTCCGCGGCGAAAGTCTACCGAGGGACCACGAAACGTGTAACACCGCCTGCGGGCCCGATAGTTCCCTCGAACGGTGTATCGGCACGAAGAACGCCGCGGATGAGCCGGATGTTCCTCGGGTTGGTCGTTGAGCAGTTGCTTGGATATCGTCAACACGGCATGCCGTCGCTGTCGTCGCTGCTGCGCCTTCCGACCCTCGAGGGCGACCTGGCCCGGGTCGAGGCCGCGCTCCGGGAGACCGTCGACGCCGGCGACCCGTTCCTCACCGCCGTCGCCACCCACCTCATCCCCGCAGGTGGCAAGCGGCTCCGTCCCGCGCTGGCGCTGTGCGTGGGCAGCCTGGCCCAGGCGCCGGTCCACCAGGACGTGGTGATGGGCGCCTGCGCCGTCGAGCTGGTCCACCTGGGGTCGCTGTACCACGACGACGTGATGGACGAGGCGGCCACCCGCCGCAACGTGGAGAGCGTGAACGCCCGGTGGGGGAACCTGGTCGCGATCCTGGCCGGCGACTTCCTGCTGGCGAAGGCCTCGGAGATCGCCGCCTCCCTGGGCACCGAGGTGGCGGGCCTGCTGGCGACCACGATCGGCAAGCTGTGCGAGGGCCAGGTGCGGGAGCTGTCCCACGCCTTCGACCTGGGCCGCACCGAGGAGAACTACTTCACGTCGATCAGCGGCAAGACCGCCGCCCTCATGTCGACGGCCTGCCGGATCGGGGCTCTGACGGCGGGCCTGCCACGTCCCGCGGTGGATGCGGTGACCCGCTACGGGGAACGGCTCGGGATGGTGTTCCAGATCGTCGACGACGTGCTGGATGTGGTCGCCACCGACGAGGAGCTGGGCAAACCCGCCGGAAACGACCTGGTCGAGGGCGTCTACACCCTGCCTGTCATCCGCGCGCTCGCCACGACCGACGCCATGGACGCGCTGCGCTCCCTGCTGCGGCGGGGAATCACGCCCGACGCCGTCGCCGAGGCCCGCCAGATCATCCGCTCCAACGGCGCCGTGCCCGCCGCGCTGGAGATCGCCCGGGGCTACTCGACGCAGGCCGGCGCCGCGCTGGACTCGTTGGGCGACACCCCCGAGATCACCAGCCTCAAGGCCCTCACCGACAACCTCATCACCAGCGTGACGGTCTGACCCCCCATCGTTCTTGTAAGCCAAAACCCCCGAATCGGTGGTTTTGGCTTACAAGAACGTTCAGGCTTCGGGGCGTAGGGTCGGGAACAGCACGACGTCGCGGATGTTGGTGGCGCCGGTGAGGAGCATGACGAGGCGGTCGATGCCGATGCCGAGGCCGCCGGTGGGCGGGAGGCCGTACTCCAGGGCGCGGAGGTAGTCCTCGTCGACGGCCATGGCCTCCTCGTCGCCGGCGGCCTTGAGCGCCGCCTGTTCCTCGAAGCGGGCGCGCTGCACGTCGGGGTCGACCAGCTCGCTGAAGGCGTTGCCCAGCTCCCGGCCGGCCACGATGGGCTCGAACCGTTCGACCAGCCCGGGCTTGCTGCGGTGCTCGCGCGCCAGAGGCGACACCTCGGCGGGGTAGTCGCAGACGAACACCGGGCCCCACAGCTCGTGCTCGGTCGTCTTCTCGTAGATCTCGAGCAGGATCTTGCCCGGGCCCCACGACCTCTTGACGGGGACGTGGTGCCGCCGGGCGACATCCCGTAGCTCCTCGACGGGCAGGTCGATGCGTACCTCGGTGCCGGCGTACTCCGACACGAGGTCCTCCATGGTCGACCGGCGCCACGGCGGCGTGAGGTCGAGGTCGCGGCCGCCGTAGGTGAGCTTGGTCGAGCCGGTGACCTCACGGGTGACATCGGCCACCAGGTGCTCGCAGACTTCCATCATGTCGTGGTAGTCCGCGTAGGCCTGGTACAGCTCCAACATCGTGAACTCGGGGTTGTGCCGGGTCGAGATGCCCTCGTTGCGGAACACCCGCCCGAGCTCGAACACCTTCTCGACCCCGCCGCCGATCAGCCGCTTCAGGTACAGCTCCGGCGCGATGCGCAGGTACAGCGGCATGTCGAGGGCGTTGTGGTGGGTCATGAACGGCTTGGCCACGGC
>JBOGIC010000229.1:0-11975 GCA_050744985.1 Acidimicrobiales bacterium | reverse complement strand
GGTGCCGGGGAACTTCACGACGGGCACGATCGGGGCCGCATCGAAGGACCCGATGCCGAGGTAGAACCCGCTGGGCACGTAGTTGGAGGGCGTGGGGCTGACGGGTAGCCCGGCCGTGATCGTGACGACGTCACCGGCCTGCAGGAAGCTCACGAGGATCCGGCCCTTGAAGTAGAACCCATCGGCGGACGGCTGGTTCAGCGCGTCGCAGCCCGACGACGCCAGGGCGGGCTCGGCGACGAAGAACGGAACCGCCGCCGGGGCGCCCGCCCTCGGCCGGGAGGGGGAGCGCCACACCACGCTGCTGCTCCGATGATGGGCCGGTGCTACTAGCGGGCCCGCCGAGTTGGCAACGAACGCGACCGTCGTCAGGCGTCACCGCGCCGTCGCGTGCGGCCCTCCAACGCGAACGGCTCCGCCTCGCGTTGGGCAAAGGGCGACAGGAGATCCGTGGGCCCGAACCGGTTGCGAATGGTGGCGAGCACAGCCGGGTCAGCCTTGTACCGGACGTTGAAGTAGACCTCTTCGTAGATGTACCGGCGATCAACCCCGAGGTCCGACAGCACGGTCGCCATCTCCTCGATCATGGCGCCGTTGCCGACGAGGTAGTACCGCTTGTTGGACAGGCTCGAGAGCTGCGGAGGAACGGTCTCGGTGATGCGCCCCCGGAGTCCCGTCCACCCTCGAGGCGGCTGTGACAGCGAGATGTCGTACCCGAACCACGGGTAGCGGCGCTTCAGATCGTCGAGCTCATCGACGAGGCAGATGTCGTCGGTTTGTCGCAGGCCCCAGAGGAGGCGCACGGGCCGGTTGAAGCCCCGACCCCCCAGGTGGTCGACCAGCGAGAGGAAGGGGCCGACGCCCACCCCGGTGGCAAGGAGGATGAGGTCTTCCTCTCCGTCTTTGGGTGCCATCAGGCGGCCGCTCGGTCCCCGAAACGCGATGACGTCCCCGACGTTTCGAGACCCGAGGTAGTACGAGAGCGGGCCCTCGGGGACAAGACGGATCAGGAGTTGGAATGTTCGATCCGGGTTCGGCGGCGACACGATGCAGTAGGGGCTGCGCCGGACGCCGACGCTCGGGATGTCCGCCTGGATCCCGATGAACTGACCCGGCTCGAAGTTGAAGAGCTGATCGTCGATCACAAGGAAGGTGATACGCACCGTCCGGGTCGAGGTGAGTACCTCGTAGCCGGTGACCACGGCCCGACGGTCATAGCGGTCGACACGGCGGAGCGCTCGCTCCGGGGCCAACCGGGACAGCGGGATCGGTCCCTCGGGCGGCAGGATGTCGATGTCCGGCGCGAGCCGTGGCGGACGCTCGAAACGATAGGTCGTCTCGTCGGCGGAATCCGTCACTCGCCACTTATCTTAGGTCTGCTGTTCGGCCCGTTGGTCGGTAGACTCAGGTCGGCCAGGAGGGCCCACCGGGGTGAGCGCGAGTCACGATTTCGTGCGAGTGCTGAGGAGCACCGAGCTGGCCGCGGGCGAGGGGTTGGGGAGTCAGATCCGCGAGCTTCGGGTCGAGAACGAGACGGTGCTCATGGGCCGGTTGAGCGATGGGCGCGTCGTCGCGTTTTCCGACATATGTCCCCACGAGCAGACCGACCTCCGGCAGGCCACGTTCGTGGACGGAAAGGTCCGGTGTCCTCGGCACAACTATCTCTACGACCCGGTCGGGGGCGAGAACGTGATCCCGGCGCGGGTCGCGCGAGCCGAGAATCTCTGGAAGTTGCACCCCGGCTACCTGCCGACACACGGGGTCGAGGAGCATGACGGCTGGGTGTGGATCTCCCCGACGCCGAATCCCGCACCGGCCGGATGGGATCCGTCCCTCGAAGAGCCGCCACCCTCCGCGACGCGACGCCCGCCGTTCACCCCCCTGCCGACGGAGGAGCCGCCTGGACGCATCGCGACCGTGACCCGACCGACCAAGCACCTGCGGGTGAGGATGGGCCACGAGTTCGAGCTGCGCCTGCCCATGAGCGGCCCGGGCGCCCGCACGTGGCGGATCGACGTGCCCGAAGGAGTGCTCGCAGTCGTGGCCCAGCACCTCGAGGCCACGTCGCCACCCCGGCACCGAGTGCGCCTGACGGCGTGCTCCGTCGGGCAGGGAACCGTTCGGTGCTCGTTCGGCCGTCCCTGGGAGCCCGAGCCCGAAGAGGTCCGCACCTACCTCGTCGAGGTCGTGCAGGCGTAGGGCTGCTGAACCGACGCCTCAGACCAGCTGCACGCTCGCGCGCCAGATCGAAATTGCACCTGTCGGGCAACTCTCGGCGGCTTCCACGATCGTCTCGTCGGGTGCCCCCGACGGGTCGATGACCGACGAGACCCGCGTCTCGTCGAGGGCGAACACCCCGGGCGCGAGGTTGGTGCAGCACTTGCTGGCAATGCACCGGGCACGATTGATGCGGACCTCAACGGCCATCGACCGATCATACGACGGCCGCCAGGCCTACTCGTAGCTCGACGTCGTCCTCGTCGGCCAGTGTGCGTTGATGCCGACAAACGCGTCCGAGCGGATCACCTGGGCCAGCTCGCGTTCCTCCTCGTTGAAGCGCCGCCAACGCGCCATCGTCTCCGAGTACCGGCCCGCCAGGTGCGTCATCGCGTCGGCCGTCGCCTGGGCGCGGCGAAATCCAGGCATGCCCTTCATCCGCATCTGTCCGGCCGCACCCGCCTCCCGCTCCCAGAGCGACCGGAGGCCCTTCCACGGGTTGTCCGGCCGGCCGAACTCCGTGATGGCGATAGCCCATCGCAACGAACCCTCGGTGCCGAGCTGGTTCCCGAACGCCTTCCAGGTGGCGGTGAGGCCGGTTGGCTTTCCCGCGTTGAGGGTGTCGAGCAACAGTCCCTCGACGGAGGGCCGGGGGGCCCACCTGGTCAGCGTCATACGGCACGTTTCGGTCGTGGGAGGTGGCTCGCCGAAAAGCTTCGTCGGGAAAGCCGAGCTCACCGGGTCGGGGACTGTGGACGCCATCCGCGCGAGCTCGGCCAGGCCCTGTTCCCGCAGAGACCAGGCGGTCACCGACATCAGCAGGGTCGGGAGCTGCCATTCGCCCGTGTCGCCCCTCGCCATCACGTTCTCGAACCCGGCATCGAGCTTCTGGACGTCGCCCGGGCTTTTCGCTTGCCCGCGAGCAACCTGCATGAGGCCTTCGAGCATGCCCGCCTTCCCACGGGAGGTGGGCGGGATGAAGCGCCCGTTGGCCTCGCGATCGTCCTGCACGGCGCGGTCGCCGAAAACGCAGAGCAGCGCACCGGGGCTGAGTTCGTCAGTCCCCATCGAGTCGCTCCTCTCATGCCGAGGGCGCCTTGATCCTACTTGCCCGCCGGGGGACACGGACCTCCGAGCGTGGCGCTCGGGGCCCGTCCGATCCGGCGGAGCGCCTCACCGCGAGAGGACCTCGAAGTCCATCGTCGGTTTTCGGCTCTACGGGCTCGGCCGCGCGGTCTACAGCGCCGCCGCCATCGTGCTCGTGCTGGCGATTCTCGACGAGGTGTCGCGGCGCCAGCGGGATGCACGCGCTGAGCCAACCTGAACCGCTGCTGCCGTCGCCGACAAGGCGTTGCAAGAGATCGAGGCTGGCACCCGCGTGGTCTTGGTGATCTACCCAGACCACCGGCTGGTGGCGGAGCACCTTCCCGATGGCACGGTCACCTCCGGCAGGCTGAGGACGCCGCCGACGGCGGTGACGTGCTGCCGGGTTCCGAATGCCCGCGAGCAAACCGTTCAAGTAGTCGAACGCGCTGCACGCGGGCGCTGCGTATCGACACCATCGGGCGAGGGTGCTCACCCTTCGCGCGATCCCGCGGGCGGCGGTCGACGCCAGCGCGGGGCAGTAGCCGACCGCCCTACCCTACGGGGACGCGGCGGTTCCCAGGTTTCGATGAGTGCGATACTGGCGCGGTGCGAGCCGTGCCGGTGAACGCTCCTGAGTCCCTGGTCGAGGAACGGCGGCGACTCGGGATCGACGCGCAGGACGAGCGGTGGCAAGGCGAGTGGCACTTCGTGAATCCACCGAAGCGCTGGCACGCAAGGTTGAACGCCGATCTCCTCCTGGTCCTCGCGCCGCTCGCGAGACGCCGAGGCTTGGATCCGTACGGTGATAGTACCGGTATCTTTGCTGACGTTGATTCAGACTGGCGGGTCCCTGACCAGGCCTATGCCACGCCCGACCAAGGGATCGATGAGGGCCTCACGAGCGCGGCGTTGGTCGTCGAGCTCCGTTCCCCGGGCGATGAGAGCTATACGAAACTGCCGTTCTACGCCGACCGTGGGGTTGGCGAAGTGCTGGTCGTTCACGAGGACCGCCGGTTTGAGCTGTACCGCCTTCGTGCGGACCGCTACGAGCCCGCGGACGACGGCATGTCGGCTGTGCTCAGCATCACGTTCGAGACAGTCGACGGCCCCCGACTGCGCATAAAGTGGGACGGCGGATCCGCGGAAGTCTGAGCAAAGGTTGCCGACCAGCCTTCCCAACAGAGGGCGCTCGCGTATATTCAGCCGCGATTGTCAAGAAAGCAGTGGACCTGACTGGGGCGCTTCCGAACCTGAGCTGGGAGGAGCGGCGACTCCTGCGCTTGCCTGAGGACTGAAGCGGTACGGTCCTCGGCGGGATGGGCCTACGGGGCGGCGGGGCATCGACGGACGAGCCGGCGCCCGACCTCGCCGAGCGCGCGGCTGAACGCTGGCGCGGATGGGTCGAGCGCCATCCCGCGTTCACGCGCCGGGCTCACGCGGCTTGGGTGGTGTGGGCGTGGGTCTCGCTCATCGCCTTCGTGGTCACGGCCGTCGCGGTCCCGGACACACGTCGCGGGATGGCCGTGTACCTGTGGATGCTGTACGCGCTCGTCCAGGTCTGGCTCCTGGCGCGCCCGAAGACCATCACCTGGCGAGGATTCGGCTGGACGTTCACGGCCGGCGTGGTGCTTGCGCCGCTCATCGGGATCGTCGACAACCTCGTCAGTAACGCCTTCGGATGGCAGACCAGCGACGCCGAGGCACTGGTGTGGGTGGCCGGGCCGGTGGAGGAGGCGCTCAAGCTCACGCCGCTATTGCTCGTGGCCCTTCTCGCCCGCAACCGGTTCCGCCGCCTGTCGGTGTGCGACTTCATACTGCTCGGTGCGGCCGCCGGTGCGGCCTTCCAGTTCTTCGAGGACGCCATCCGCCGCGTGACGGCCGGCGGTCCCTCGCTGTTCGAGAGGTTGTTCGGCTCGGTGGGCGACACCCAGCACCGATTGTGGGCGCTGTGGCCCGGATGGAGCGACAGCCCGGCCGGCGCGCGGTTCCCCTTCCACTACGTCACGACGGCCCTGGTGGCCGGCGGGATCGGCCTGGCCCTGCACCTGCGCCGGCGCTTCGGCCGGCGGGTGGTAGTCGTGCCCGTCGCCCTGTTCGTGCTGGTCATGGTCGACCACTCCCTCTACAACGCCTCCGTGAGCCTGAGCGACGTCGTCCCGGGATGGATGGACGACGCGTGGTCGGTGGGGGTTCCGGGCACGAGGCTCGGCCGCTGCTGCTGGTGGTTCTCGTCGTCGCCGTTGTCGTCGACTACTGGGCCCTGCGGGTCGTCAGCGACGACCTGCCGCCGCTGCCCGGACGACAACCGGGCGTGAGGCTCCTGGCCGCTGCCGAGGCGCGACGAGCGCGGCTGCGCGGTGAGGTCGGCACCGTCCTGGTGGCCGCGTCGTATGGGATCGTCGCCTGCCTGCATGAGCTGGCCGTCACGCTGGTCGCCGCTCGGCGGGGTCCGACGGCGTGGCGCGGCGCGGTCGGCTTCCTACGCGAACGCCGGGCGCTCGGATTCGCCGTCGAGGCGGGCCGGGCTGGGCGCCGCTACGCCCGCCAGCGTTCGCCGGACATGGAGAATCAACGCCGGGCGCTGGCTCTGCTGCTCGTCGGAGGGGCGGCCGTGCTCGTCGCCGTTGCGTTCCTCCAAGTCGAGCCGATCGTCGATCACTCCGCCTTTCTGGCGAACCTCTTCGACGACCTGGGCCGGTGGTGGAACGGCCTGTCCTGGTGGCAGCAGACCCTTGTCATCGTCGGGCTCGCCGCCCTCCTCACCTTCGGCGGCATGGGGTTCCTGCCCGCACTCAACCTGGTCGCTGCTGCATCGAGCGCCGCCGCCTACGGCCAGGGGATCGGGACGTTCCTGCGAAACCCTCGCCAGGCCACCACTGACTATGTCCGCAACCTGACCCCCGCCGAGGTGGCCACGCAGCTGGCCGGAGCAGCCGTCAGCCGGCTCCTTCCCGGGGCGGCCGGAGGGCTTGCCGGACGACGGGTTCGCCGCGAGCTCTTGAGCCAGGCGGAGCAAGCCGCAATCGGCCGGTCAAGACATGCCCTACAACGGGCGACCGACGGAGCGGCGGAGATCAACGACGGGAGGAACGGCCGGAGTTTGAAGGCCGCGGCGTCCGACGGTGAGCGGACGCTCAGCGGATGGCAACAACCGAGACCCGCTGGATTCGCCGAAGCGAACCCCGAGGAGGTCTTGGAGCTCTCGCGGGAGATCGGCCACGAGCTTCAGCCCAGCGGCGGCCTCGATCAGGTTCGCCGGGGCGGGTTTGTGGGCAAGCACAAGGCCTCGCACGCGGAGAAGCAGCTGGCCATCCGTCGTCCGAATGACCCCATAGCGGTCAGCGAACCGATGTGTCCGGACTGCCAAGGCTTCTTCCAGCGGTTGGCTATCCATCGAAACCGTACCCAGGTGGTGACGGACCCCGACGGCACCTACATCTTTCGCGCCGACGGTACGGTCGACTTCGTCGAGGAGGCGCCGTGAGCGCAGACCTTCCGGAAGGCCTAAGGCGGGCACTTCGTGACGCCGAGGTTGACCTGGCCCGCTCCGAGCACGGCGAGCTTTCCTTGATTCACCGGCGACGGCTATGGGAAGCACTCGGTGACGAGGGTGGCCTCCGCGGGTCACCTGGCCATCGGCGCCGCACGAACCTCGACCTTCTGACCGTCGAGGGTGTGAAACCCATCTGGGAGATGACGTATCCATCCGATCCCGCGGTTGACGACGTGCTCGCGGCCGCTCGGGAGGTCCTTGATGGGAAGCAGACCACGGCCTGGGCGGACGATCGTCAGAGTCGTGCGCAGGTGGCCTTCCAGAACCGGATGAGTGCAGACCGGCAGTTCGCGGCGGGCTATGTCGGCAACGCCGCCACGACAGCGTTGTCGACGGCCACACGCGACAAGGGCTACGCCGACCTGGCTCCCGAGGTCGACGACTACGACCTCGACCCGTGGGACTGGGACACGAGCTTCATCGCTGCCATGGCGGCCGCCGGCGGCGAGGTCGGCGATCCTGCTGCCAGTGACGAACGGCGCCGTCAATTCTGGGAGTGGTATCTGCGAGAGGCGGTGCCGACCGCGTGGCGGTCCGCCGGCTGAGCGGGCAGCAGGGCAGCAGGCAGTGGACCTAACTGGAGCGCTTTCGAACCTCAGCTGGGAGCAGCGGCGACTCCTGTGCTTGCCTGAGGACTGAAGCGGTACGGTCCTCGGCGGTATGGGCCCACGGACTGGCGGGCCAGCGTCGAGGCAGGAGTCAGGTCCCGATCTCGTCGAGCGCGCCGCTGATCGGTGGACCGCTTGGCTAAAGGGCCGCCCAGCGCTCGCCCACCGGGCTCGCACCGCATGGGTGATATGGGCGTGGGTCTCGCTCATCGCCGTCGTCGTCACTGCAGTGGCGGTTCCGAGCACGCGCCGGGGCATGGCGGTCTACCTGTGGGTGCAGTACGCGCTGGTGCAGTTCTGGCTGCTGGCGCGGCCGAAGACGATCACGTGGCGAGGCTTCGGCCTGGCCTTCACGGCTGGGGTGCTCCTGGCGCTGCCGATCGGCGTGATCGACGGTGTTGTGAGCGAGGTCTTCGGGTGGGAGACCAGCGACACCGAGGCGTTGGTGTGGGTGGCCGGGCCGGTGGAGGAAGCGCTCAAGCTCGCGCCCCTGCTCGTCCTCGCGCTCGTCGGCCGCAACCGGTTCCGCCGCCTGTCGGTTTGCGACTTCATCCTCCTCGGCGCGGCGTCCGGTTCCGGGTTCCAGTTCGTCGAGGACGCCATCCGACGGGTCACGCCGGTCGGCCCTCGTTGTTCCAGGCGCTGTTCGGCCCGGTGGGCGACACACAGCACCGGCTGTGGGCACTGTGGCCCGGTTGGAGCGACAGCCCGGCAGGTGCCCGGTTCCCGTCCCATTTCGTCACTACGGCCCTGGTGGCTGGCGGCATAGGCCTGGCAGTGCACCTGCGCCGGCGCTTCGGTGGCCGCGTGCTCATCGTGCCCGCTGCGCTGGTCGTGCTGGTCATGGTCGACCACTCGCTCTACAACGCCTCAGTAAGCCTGGGGAATGTGGTTCCCGGTTGGTTGGAGGGTGTGTGGTCGGCGTGGGGGTCGGGGCACGAGGCCCGGCGCTTGTTGCTGGTGCTGCTGGTCGTCGCGGTCGTGGTCGACTATCGGATACTGCGGGTCGTCACCGACGATCTGCCGCCGCTCCCGGCACGACCGCCGGGCGCCGCGCTCGTGACCTCCGCCGAGGCGCGCTGGGCTCGGCTGCCGCGTGCCGTCGGCACTCCAAGGTGGCCGCCGCGCACGCCGTCGTCGACGCCCTGCACGAGCTCGTCGTCACGCTCGCTGCCGGCCGGCGTGGGTCGACGGCTTGGCGGGGAGCGGCTGGCTTCCTACGCGAGCGGCGTGCCCTGGGCTTCGCCGTCGAGGCGAACGCGGCCGGGCGCCGCTACGTCCGCCGGACCTCGCCACGCATGGAAGAGGAACGCCGGGCCCTCGCGTTGCTGCTCGCGTCAGCGGCGACAGCGCTCGTCGCCGTTGTGCTCCTGAACGCCCCACCGATGGCCGACGACCACGCCTTCTGGCGAACCTGTTCGACGACTTGGGCCGGTGGTGGAATGACCTGTCGTGGTGGCAGCAGACCGCCGTGGTCGTCGGCCTCGCTGCGCTGCTGACCTTCGGCGGCATGGGGTTCCTCCCGGCGCTCAACCTTGTGACCGCAGCGTCGAGCGTCGCTGCCTACGGCCAAGGGGTCGGCACGTTCCTCCGCGACCCACGCGAGGCGTCGAAGGACTACCTCCGGAACCTGACCCCCGCCGAGCTGGCCACCCAGATCACAGGTGCGGCGCTCGGCAGGATCCTGCCCGCAGCCGGCGGCGGGCTCGTTGGCCGGCGGATTCGGCGGGAGGCGCTGAGCCAGGCCGAGCAAGCCGCCATCAGCCGGTCGAGGGGCGCACTCGACCGTGCTGTGGACGGCGCCGCCGAGGTCGGGGCGTCTCACCCGAAAGGTAGGGGTAAGGCCGTCGCCTCCGATGGTGGGAAGACCGTCAGCGGATGGCGGCGGCCACGGCCACCCGGCTACGACTACGCCACGCCGGAGCAGGTTCGAGACGTCTCGAACCAGATCGGGCACGACCTCCGACCGGGCGGTCCCCGCGATCAGCTTGCACAAGGTGGGTGGACTGGCAAGTTCCACGCTTCGCATGCAGAGAAGCAGCAAGCCGTCTTACACCCAAATATGCCGGTGGCAGTGAGCAAAGACATGTGCGTGGACTGCAGGTCGTTCTATGGGAGGTTGGCGGTTAATCGCCAGAAGGCACAGATAGTCACCGACCCGCACTACACCTGGATATTTCGGCCGGACGGGACCGTGGACCGCGTCCCGATCGAGGGGGCCAAATGAGGGAGGAACTTCCCGCTGAACTTCGTGAAGCGCTCGCGGTGGCACGGCGGGTCCTGGCTGAATCGCCGACCGGCGAGCTCCCGCTCTCCGTACGACGAGCGATCTGGGATGCACTCGGGGAGGCGCCGATGCCCGGATCCGCCGGGCATCGTCGTCGGGCGGCGTTGGATCTGTTGGCAGCCGAACGAGTCAAGCCGGTCTGGGAGAGCGCGTACCCAACGGACCCGACCGTCGACGAGGTGCTTGATGCCAGCCGTCAGGTCGCCCAGGGCGAGCGACCAGCCCCGTGGGCCGACGACATCGCCAACCGGGCAGAAGTCCACGTCCTCGACCTAACGAGCGCGGATAGGCAGTTCAACGCGGGCTCTGCCGGCGATGCCGCTGTCGCCGCGCTGTACGCCGCCGCTCACGACCGGGATCACGACGACCTCCCGGCCGATGCCGACGACTACGACCTCGACTCCGAGGACTGGGATGCGGGCTTTCTCGCGGCGCTGGCCCTTGCCGGCGGTGAGGTCGGCGACCCGGCAGCCAGCGACGTACGTCGCCGCGAATTTTGGGAGTGGTACCTACGTGAGGCAGTCCCCGCTGCGTGGAGGTCTGCGACGTAACCGAATATCGCAGACCATCTCCGCCCGCGATTGTCAAGAAATCTGTGGAGGTGGAGGGAATCGAACCCTCGTCCTTCGGGTTCTTGGCGGGCCTTCTCCGAGCGCAGCCGGCGGTTGGATCTCGGGCGGTCGTACGTCGCCGGCGTCGGGCGACCGCCCCAGTCAACTGAGTTGTCCCCGGCGGAGCACGTTGACGATGCTCACCGGGTAAGCCCCGCTAGATGACGCCCGGGTCCGGCCTGCAGGGCTGAGACCGGTCGGACGCGCTACGTACTAGGCAGCGGTTGCGAACGTCGCAGTGCGAGCGTTGGCGTTTGTTTATAGGTTCCGGCTCTTTAACGTGGCTCCGGAGACCACGGCTCGCTTCTCCCGTCTCGACGACCGAAGTCGAAACCAGGCACCCCCTTGGGTTGATCGTTTTCAAGTACCGCAGCCCAGTTTAACGCTCCCGACCTGCCCTCCCTTCCCGGTTGGCCCGCGCGAACGCCCGCTCGGTCTCCCGGTCGGCATCCCGCGTCGCGATCGCCTGGCGCTTGTCGTAGCGCTTGCGGCCGCGGGCCAGGCCCAGTTCGACCTTGGCGCGGCCCTCTTTGAAGTACACGCTGAGGGGTACCAGCGTGAGCGAGTCCTGCGCCACCCGGCTCGCCAGCTCGGCGATCTCCTCGCGGTGCAGCAGCAGCTTGCGGCGGCGTTCGGGCTCATGGCCGCCGAAGCCGTCCGCCTGCGAGTACGGCGAGATGTGCACGCCGACCAACCACAGCTCACCACCGTCCTCCCGGGCGTAGGAGTCCTTCAGCTGGATCAGGCCGTTGCGGATCGACTTGACCTCGGTGCCGACGAGGGCGATGCCGGCCTCGTGGATCTCGAGGATCTCGTAGTCGTGCCGGGCGCGCCGGTTCTTGGCCACCACCTTGATGCCGGTGGTGTCCTTGGGGGCCTGCCTGGTGCCTGTACGCCGAGCGGCCATCGCCAACGACGGTACCCTCGACACCCCGATGCTCCGGCTGGACCGCTCCGACTATCTCGCGATCGTGGCCCATGCCCTCGACGACGTACCCGACGAGGCGTGTGGCCTCCTTGCCGCGCCCGTCAACGGCGAGTCGGGCGCCATCGAGGCGGTGTACCGGTGCCGCAACATCCGGGCGTCGGCCAAGGTGTACGAGCCGCATCCCCTCGACGTCGCGGCGGCCGATGACGACGCCGGGTCCCGCGGCCTCACGCTGACCGGTGTCTACCACTCCCATACGCACACCGACGCCTACCCCTCGCCGACCGATGTGGCCGAGGCAGGCTGGCCCGAGTGGCACTACGTGATCGTGTCGTTGCGCCACCCCGAGCCCGTCATGCGCTCGTTCCGCATCGTCGACTCGACGGTCGAGGAGGAACCCCTCGTGGTAGAGGGCCGGTAGGATCGACGCCGTGGTCGAAGTCCGTCTCCCCACCGTCCTCCGCCAGCACGCCGCCGGTCAGGCCTCGCTCAAGGCCAACGGTTCCACGGTCGGTGAGGTGTTCGAGGACTGCGTCCGGCAGTTCCCTCGCCTCGCCGGCCAGCTCGTCACCGAGGACGGGAAGCTCCACCGCTTCGTCAACGTCTACCGCAGCGACGAGGACATCCGCTTCCTGGACGGCCTCGCCACGAAGGTCTCCGACGACGACGTGATCTCGGTCCTGCC
>JBOGIC010000228.1:0-2270 GCA_050744985.1 Acidimicrobiales bacterium | reverse complement strand
GCACGGGCCCGTCAACTCGACGGTCCCGTCCCGCAGCGCGAGCACGAACACCTCGATGAGCACCGGGCCCTCGACGTCGATGCCCGCGAGCGGATCGTCGGCCTCGGACATGGTCAAACAGCCAGCGATGCACCGGTTGGCATCGAACCAGGCCTTATCGTCGTCGGCGTTTCCGGGGCAGGCTCATGCGTACCGGTCGTGGCGGCGCAGCCAGGCCATCGGCCACTCGAGCCCTCTCTCGTCGCGACCCTTGGGCGCCAGGTCGAGGAGCTGGTAGGCGCTGTTGATCGAGTCGAGCCCCCGGGAGTAGGTCGAGTACGTGTGGAACACCTGGCCACCCTCCTGCAGGAAGGCGCTGAGGCCGGGCGACTCCTCGGGCGGGCGGGGCTGGTGGCGGAAGTTGTACTCGCCACCGTTCGCCTGCTGGTCATCCGTGAACGAGACGTGGAAGTCGAAGTTGAAGTTGCTCGGCGCCGACGAGTACCAGGGGAACGTCCAGCCCATTCGCTGCTGGTACGCGGCCAGCGCCGGGTAGGGCGCCCGGGAGACGCAGGCGAGGGTGACATCCCGCGCCGCGAGATGCACGGTGACGCCGTCGAAGCTGTCGGCCCAGAACGAGCAGCTCGGGCAGCCTTCCTCCCAGTCGGGCCCGAACATGAAGTGGTAGACGAGTAGCTGGCTGCGCCCGTCGAACAGGTCGGGCAGGCCCACCCGACCGTCGCGACCGTCGAAGGCGTACTCCTGGTCGATGGTCACGCGCGGCAGCCGGCGGCGTTGCTCCGCCAGTTCGTCCCGCAGGCGGTTCAACTCCTTCTCCCGTGCCAGCAGTTCCAGCCGGGCCCGGTCCATATGCGCTCCGATCTGTGTAAGACTCTCCTTACACAGTCTACCGAGCCCATCGGAGGCATCAATTGGATGAAGCGCGGCGCGCCGCCGCCGGCCCCTTCACGACGATGAGCCGGCCGGCGGTGTCCCAGCACCTCCGCGTGCTCACCGACGCCGGCCTGATCGACGTCCGGGCGGACGGCAACCGGCGCCTCTACCGCTGGCGCCCCGATGGGCTGCGCCACGCGGCGGCGTTCATCGAGGAAATGTGGCGGGACCGGCTCTCCCGGCTCAAGTCCGCGGCCGAGCGCGAGGGACGAACCCCAAGGACGAGCGCGTCGTGAGCGTCGATGTCGTCACCGAGATCGTCATCGACCGCCCGGTCGAGGCCGTGTCGGCCTACGCCGCCGATCCGTCGCATGCGCCGGAGTGGTACGCCACACATCGACTCGGTCGAGTGGAAGACGCCGCCGCCGATCGCGGTCGGGTCCCGGCTGCGGTTCATGGCCCGGTTCCTCGGGCGGCGGCTCGACTACATCTACGAGATCGTCGACCTCGTGCCCGGCGAGCGGCTGGTCATGCGACCGCCGAGGGGCCGTTCCCCATGGAGACGACCTACACGTGGACGGCCGGGCCGCCGTCGTCGACGCACATGACCCTCAGGAACCGGGGCGAGCCGGCCGGGTTCTCCAAGCTGGCCGCGCCCCTCATGGCGCCCATGATGCGGCGTGCCAACACCAAGGATCTGCACCGGTTGAAGTCGATCCTCGAGGGATCGGCTACGCCGCCCGCTTCCTGAGCGGCGAGCCTCAGGACCGGCCGGCGGTGGACCGGCCCGATCGCAATGGCGGTTCACGACTCACAGTCTCGCCCACGGGTCTGGCCCCGGGTCGCGTCCTGCTCCGGCGAGCGCCAGGCGGGAGAGGAAGTGGCCCCAGCCGATGCCGTGCTGATCGAGCTGCTCGGGCGGGAGGTCCCGGTGTGCCAGCTCGAGCACGGTGCCGTCCCCGTCGGGTCGCAGGACGATCTCGACGGTCGTGGACCCCGGGGCGATCGTGTCGCTGCCGGCGGCTCCCCATGTGAAGACCACGCGGTGCGGCGGCTCGACGAGTAGGTACTCGCCGCGGATGGGCACGCCGTTGATGTCGAGTACGAACCTGCCGTTCGGCGTCGGGTCGAGGTCGGCCCGGTCGCCCATCCACCGGATCATGAGGTCGGCCTCGGTCAGGTACGGGAAGACGTCGCTCGGCGGGGCGTCGATGCGCACCGAGGTCGTGTAGGCGTCGTCGCTCACCCAGCGCCCTCGTCACGGGCGCGGCGGTCGTGCTCGACCACCACCTTGAGGCGTTGCAGGGACGCCGGCCAGAGGTCGTCGAGGAACCGTCGGACGGGCTCGATGGCCTCGGGCCGGAGGGCGTACAGGCGCCGCGTGCCGTCCCGTCGCT
>JBOGIC010000227.1:0-3212 GCA_050744985.1 Acidimicrobiales bacterium | reverse complement strand
TCTAGCGCAGGCGACCGATGACGAGTGGTCCCTCGGTCTCCTCGCCGGCGCTTTCGTGTCCGAGGGTTTCGTGAGCGATCGACGGGCGGGGTTCAACAACACGGACGAAGACTTCTTCGACCGCGTGGTGGAGGCGTACGACGCCGTGGTGGGTGGACCCCGCTACGCCTACTCGCGCCCGCTGCCCTCCGGAAAGACGCTCCACGAGCTCGATGTCCAGAATCTCGGCCACCTGCTGGCCAGCCCGCTCGCCGAGCTGGCCGGAAAGCGCAGCGCCGAGAAACGCATTCCGTCGTTCGTCTGGGAAGGGTCGTCCGGCCTCAAACGGGCGTTCCTCCAGGCCCTGTTCGAGGGCGACGGCTCCATGGGGCTGAGCGCCCGTCACTCGCTCGCCATCTACTACTCCACGCGCAGCGCCGGACTCGCCCACGACGTCCAGCAGCTGCTTCTCGAGTTCGGCGTCGCATCACGTGTGCATACCGCCGCCCGCGGCGAGGTCCGCGTGGCGATCAACAATCGCCGGAACTGCCGGCTATTCGCCAAGAACGTCGGCTTTCTCGTCCACAAGCAAGCTCGCCTTCGTGCCCGATTGCTCAGCGTCCCGCCTGTGAGCCGCGCGCTGGCGAGGGATCACATCCCGTACGTCGCCGACTACATCCGTGCCGAATGTGGGCGTGGCCCGCAGGGCTGGCTCGAAAAGCACAACCTCGATCGCATCGAGCGATGGGAGCGCGACGGCGACCAGATCTGGTCGATGATCGCCTCGGACGAAGTCCGTCGTGTCATCCGGCCGCTGGTGGAATCCGGCTACCTATACACGCGCGTCGCTACCGTCGAGCCGGCCGGTGTCCAGGACGTGTACTCGATCCGCGTCGACAGCGACGACCACTCGTTCATCGCCAACGGGTTCGTCAACCACAACACCGAGTGCCGGCTGGGGCAGTTGGCGATGCAGCTCATGGCCGGCATCAACGAGGACACGGTCGACTTCGTCGACAACTACTCGGGTGAGTTCGAGGAGCCCACCGCGCTGCCGGCGCGGTTCCCCAACCTGCTGGTGAACGGCAGCCAGGGCATCGCCGTCGGCATGGCCACGAACATCCCGCCTCACAACCTGGCCGAGGTAATCGACGCCACCCTGCACAAGATCGACCACCCCGACGCGACCCCCGACGACCTGATGCAGTTCGTCAAGGGCCCCGACTTCCCGACCGGCGCCTACATCCTCGGCCGCCAAGGGATCATGGACGCCTACCGCACCGGCCGCGGCTCGATCCGGATGCGGGCCAAGGCCGACATCGTCGAGGGCAAGCGGGCCCAGGAGATCGTCGTCACCGAGCTGCCCTATCAGGTGAGCGTCAACACCGTCGCCACCAAGATCGCCGAGCTCGTCGACAGCCGCCAGATCGAGGGCATCCGTGACGTCCGCAACCTGTCGGCGCGCGAGGTCACGCGGCTGGTGATCTACCTCAAGCCCGACGCCAACGCCAACGTCGTGCTCAACAACCTGTACAAGCACACGCCCCTGCAGACGAGCTTCGGGGTCAACGCCGTGGCCCTCGTCGACGGCGTCCCGCGCACGCTCAATCTCGCCCAGATGATCGGGCACTACGTCGACCACCAGGTGGTCGTCGTCACCCGGCGGTCGGAGCATCGACTCCGCGACGCTCGGGACGAGGCCCACAAGACCGAGGGCCTCCTGCGGGCGCTCGACATGATCGACGAGATCATCGCCATGATCCGGGCGGCCGACGACAAGAACGACGCCCGCACCAAGCTGCAGGCAGAGCCGTTCTCGTTCTCCGACGTGCAGGCCGAGCACATCCTCGACATGACCCTGGCCCGCCTCACGCGGCTCGCCCGCCACGAGCTCGAGGAGCGCATGGCGAAGCTGCGCGAGACCATCGCCGAGCTCGAGGCCATCCTCGCCGACCCGGCCAAGCTCCGCGGCGTCATCAAAGACGAGCTGGGGGAGACGCGCGAGAAGTTCGCCTCGCCCCGGCGGGCGGAGATCACCTTCGACCCCGGCGACATCGACAACCTCGACCTCATCGAAGACGAAGAGCTGGTCGTCACCATGAGCAAGGCGGGCTACATCAAGACCGTATCGGCCGATGCGTTCCGCACCCAGGGCCGGGGCGGGCGGGGCATCTCCGGGGCGAAGCTGCGCGACAACGACTACGTCACGCGCATCCTTCACACGACCGCCCACGCTTACCTGCTGTTCTTCTCCAACCGCGGCCGCGTCTACCGGCTGCGGGCCCACGAGATCCCGATGAAGGAGCGCACGGCGCGGGGCACGGCCATCGTCAACCTCCTGCCGCTCGCGCCCGACGAGCGCATCCAGGCCGTCATCGACACCCGCGACTACGAGACGAGCCGGTACCTGTTCTTCGCCACCCGTCGCGGCATGGTCAAAAAGACCCGCTTCACCGAGTACGACTCGTCGCTGCGCACCGGCATCATCGCCATCAACCTCAAGGAGGGCGACGAACTGGTGCGCGTCATCCAGACCGGCGGCGAGGATGACATCTTCATGGTCAGCAGCACGGGCATGACCATCCGGTTCACCGAGGAGGACGTGCGGGCGACCGGCCGGGCCGCGCAGGGTGTCATCGGCATGCGGCTGCGCGACGACGACGAGGTCGTCTCGTGCGATGTGGCCCGGGAGGACGCCGACATCCTGCTCGTCACCGACGCCGGCTTCGGCAAGCGCACCAAGGTCGAGCGCTTCCCCCGAAAGGGCCGGGGCACCCTCGGTGTCAAGGGCATCAAGCTGACGGCCCGGCGCGGCAAGGTCGTGGCGGCGTTCATGGTCGGCCTCGACGACGAGATCCTGCTGATCACCTCGGCGGGCGTCACCATCCGTCAGGCGGTGCGGGGCATCTCCTCCCAGGGACGCGACGCCACCGGCGTGCGGATCGTCAGCCTCGACGACGGCCAGACCGTCGCCGGCGTCGCCCCCGTCCTCAGCGTCGAGGAGTAGCGGCGCCTACTCGGTCGGCTGACCGGTCGGCCGCACCTCGTCGACGCCGCCCGCGTCGCCCTGGCTGACGCCGGCGGCGAAGTCGTGGTCCGACTGCTGCGCACCTTCGGTAGCTCCCCTATCGCAGCCTTCGGCCGCAACCAAACGGGTCGTGAAGCTCGGCTCGGTGCCGAGCAGGGGGCGGCCGAAGCCTGCGAGTTGACGCCGGCCGCGTGCAGGGCAGGCC
>JBOGIC010000226.1:0-17029 GCA_050744985.1 Acidimicrobiales bacterium | reverse complement strand
CCTGTACCGGTCCGATGACATGCTGGGCTTCCTGCGCTCCGCCCCCCGCGCCGACGCATCCTGAACGCCGCCGGCGGGTACGCCTCCGGCATGAGCATCAACCGCATCCTGCTGATCGCCGCCGTGGTGTTCTTCGCCATCGCGGCCGTGTCCGCCTTCACCTCCGTCATCGGCGTCAACGAGCTCGGCTTCCTGGCGCTCGGCCTCACCGCCTACGCCGCGGCGGGCCTCGACTTCAACACCGCCGGCATCGCCCCGAGGCGCCGCGCCCGCGTGTTCCGGTAGCCGGTCCCGGCTCCGGCGGCCGGCTCCGGACCCTGGCACAATCCTGCCTGACGGCGGGAAGCCCCACCCTCCCGCGGTTCGACCGGGAACGAGAAGGGAGAGGCATGGAAGCCTCGTGGGTGTTCGACGAGTCAGCCGTCCTGACGGGCCCCGAAGCGGTGGAGGCGTCGAGGAGGACCTTCCGGTTCGACGCCGCCAACGAGCCGCCCATCAACATCACCATCTTCGATGTGATCGTCGACGAAACGAGGAAGCGGTTCGGAGGCGCGGACATAAGGGTCGACGCGCTGGTCGTGACACCGGCGCCCGCCGATGATCAGCTGTACCAGGCGGACACGTTCACCTTCAGCGAGATCAAGGACGGCGAAACGCTCCCCATCGATCCCGCGAGCGGCCTGGGCATCTACACCGGGTGGCCGCAGTACTTCCTCTCGATGGCCGTCATCGTGTCCCGGGGAGGCCAGGACCAGAAGTCACTTCCCGAGTTGCTCGCCGACTCCGCCGACCAACTCGGCGACCTCCTGGGCAACGTCGCCCAACTGACGGCGGCGGCGCCCCACGCGGGCGCCATCACCGGCGCCGCCGCCGCCGCGGTGAAGCTCGGCGGGGCCGTGCTGCACCTCCTCGACGGGATCACAGGGAAAAGCATCGGGCTCTATCGCGCCACGTGGTACGAGCACCGGCACAACTTCGGTCTGGGCCACCACCCCGACGACGGCGGCCTCTATGCCCAGCAGGACTTCCGGTTCCGCTACGAGATCTTCCAGGACCAGCCGTCCGGCTGAGAGCGTCCTGTGGCAACGGCCAAATCGCAGAGCGTCCACCTGGCGGGACGGGTGGCGAGCCTGGAGGCGGAGTGGCGCTGGCTCCACGGGCTGCTCACGTGGGTGGAGAAGCAAGGGGCGGGCTTGCCGAGGAAGGACGAGCTGGCGCTGGTCAGGGAGCGCATGGAAGGCGCCGTCGGGAGGAGCATCGACCCTCTGCGCCCCCGGATCGAGCAGCTGAAGGCATCCAGACGGTCCGCCGCCGAGCGCTGGAGCGAGCTCGATGCCATCGCCAAGCGCCTGGACGCCGCCGCCGCGGACCTGTTGCCGGTCGCGCAGGGCGCACTGGCCCGGGCGGCCGGCGTCGACCGCGGCGTCTGTGCCCTGGCCGAGGAGCTGGTCGCGTTCATCTCGGGGCGCACGGTGGGGGGCGAGCGGGTCGTGGTGCCGGCGGCGGCCGATCACACCAGTACGGGGGCGTGGGTCATCGGGCTGGCGATGCACGAGGAGGGGGTCTGGTCCCTGCCGGTCGTGGCCCACGAGCTGAGCCACGTGGCGGCGATGGACCTCCGGGACCACGGGGGCCAGCTTCTGGCCAAGGCGCTCATCGAGGGAGGATGGCGCGACGATCCTTCGCTCCCGGTCCTGCCGGCCGGCGCCCCCGGGCCCCTGCCGTTCGGTCGCGCCAGCGAGTTGTTCGCCGACCTCTTCGGCGCATACTGCGTAGGCCCGGCGTACGCTGCGGCTCTGATGGCACGCTCCGTCGCGGTGGGTGCGTGGGCCGGACATGGTGACCATCCTCCGGACGCGGCCCGGCTGAGAGCGGTGCTGCGCCTCCTGGAGGGCCATCCCGCCGGCTGGGTGAGCGACTTTGTCAGGAGCGACTGGAAGGCCTCCTTGCGGGCCGCCGGTGAGGTGTACAGCCCCGTGACCGCGACCACGGCGGCCGTCGACGGCTTCACCCGACGGGCCGTGGAGGTGCTGGATCTCACCGCCTCGCGGGCGCGGTTCGAAGGGGGCGATGCCGTCCTCGAGGTCGGCCAGGACCTGCGGAAGGGAACGCCGCCTCCGCCCGACGCCGATCTACGCACGGTCATCAACGGCGCGTGGGGGGAGCGCGTGCGCGATGCCCGCTCCGTCCCCAAGATCGAATCCGCCGTCTCGGCGTGGATGTCCGCGCGCCCGCGCCCGAATGTGGGCGCCGGGTGAACGCCGACCCTCTCGAACTCCGCCTCGAAGTGATCGAGCGAGGCGTCGGCGACGTCCAGGCGGTGCTGAAGGCGGGCGCCGAGGTGGTGGAGGCGCTGCGCGACGCGCGGAACAAGGCCTCGCGGACCCACGTCTTCGTCCGCGATGTCAACGAGTACGTGAGCAACACCGGGCTCATCGCGACGGTCGACGAGCTCACACGGTTCCTCCAGGCCATCGAGGACAACCGGGCGGCGGCGCAAATGCTGGCGCGGCAGGGGATCGAGAACAACACCGGAGAGTGGACGGCCTCCCTCGCCGCGATATCGAGGAAGCTCCAGGGCTATCGCGACTTGTCGGCCGACGGCTCGAAGTTGCTCGGGGAGCTGCGGGCCGATCTGCTGCGTATCGAGCACCGGGTCAGCTTTTCGAGCCTGGCCCTTTCCGACGAGGCGTTCGGACGGCGGATCGGCGAGCGGATCGGAGACCTGACCGAGGCCATCGGGTCATTGCGCGGTCGCCTCAAGGCGAACGATCCCCCCGAAGGCGCCTGGAAGACCTACTTCGACGAGATCGAGCCCGAGGCCCAACGGGTCTTCGCCGACTACCTCGATCTGCTCGGCGGGGTGTCGATCCGAGAGCGCGGACTGGCCATCGCCGCCCTGGCCGACGTCTGCCAGCTTGACAACATGTGCGAGCTGGCGGACTGGCACTTCAAGAACGAGCTGACCCTCTGTCACGACCTCGAGGGGTCGTTCACCGCCTTTCCGGGGGTCAACGTCGGCAGCGACGTGCCGCCGTGGCCGATACTCCGGCTGGGGTTCGCATCGTGGTCGATCTGGGGGCTGTCGCTGGCGGGGTACGAGTTCGGCAAGCTCGCCGCCGATCGCAAGATCAGCGAGCGGGGCGAGCGTGCCTTATGGGCGAAGGAGCAGGACGAGTTCGGCGTGGACGGTCTGCGGACGCTGATCGCCGACACGCTGGCCGCCTGGGCGGAGGGACCGGCGTATGGCTGCGCCCTGCTCTACCTCGTGCTCAAGCCGACCGCGGGCGGCGGCGAGGGGGCCACGGGCGCCGTCACCGACGCCGAGCGAGCGGACGTGGTCTGGCGCGTCCTCAACGACCAAGCCGGCGATCGCCGCGATGGCGGTTACGACTACGTGCCGTTCCTCAAGCGCCTGAGACCGGAGTGGTACCGCCGTGCCCCGAAGGGGAAGGCGGCCACGCCCCGCAGCCGGTTGCTCGCAGAGCTGCCGGCCCGGGTGAAGAAGTCGTTCAACCTCAATCAGCCGTTCAGCCTCGAGGACTGGAAGACCGCGAAGACGGTTCTCACCTATTTCGAGACAGGAGCGGAGGTCCCCGCCGATGAGGCCGCCGGCGTCCGCCACCTGACGAACGCGGCGTGGCGGTGCCGGCTGTCGCCGGAGTTGGACCTCGAGCCGGAGGACATCGAAAAGCGAGCGCTCGGCGCGGGGATGGCACTGATCCAGCCCCCGACGGATCGCCAGACGACCGGCGGCACCGACGCCCTGAAGGGCGGCTCGGCGGCCTGATGATCGGCGATCTGATGCGCGGGCATCGCCAGTATCCGACCCCGGGGCTGGCCGACCTCGTCGCCCGCCCGGCGGTGGCCGCCCAGGTCGTCGTCGACGCTCGCAAGGCCGAGGGGGAAGGCCGTCGGGCCGAGGCGGCGGATGGGTTCGACATGGCGCTCGAACTCCTCGATCGCACAGTCGGGTCGTCCACATTTCTGCTCCGCACACGGGCGGCGGCGCAGGCGGGCAAGGTCCGTAGCCTCGGGACCGATCCCTTGGCCGATGGGCTGCGCCAAGAGGCTCTGGAGTGGTTCGCCACGGCGCCGGAGGACGATCTCGACGGGACCGAGCTGGCGGACCATGCGTCCCTGCTCGACGACGCCCAGCCGGAACGCCGGCGCCTCGTGGAGGCGGCGATCGTCCGTGGCCAGCCGCCCGTGTGGGTGGCGTACGAGATGCTTCCGGAATCGAGCGATCCGGAACGCCGTCGGTTGACCTGGGGGATAGCGCTGCGGGCGCCGATGGTCGCGGCGAATCATGCCCTCGTGGCCGAACTGGAAGCCATCTCCAACGAGGACACCGCCGCCGAACTAGCCATCGCCGCCGGGCTCCTCTTGGCCGACGACGACCGGGCGAGCGCCCGTCGCTGCGCTGAGCTCGCGCTGCAGCTCGACGGGGAGAATGCCGCCGCCGCGCTCGTCATGGCCGATGTCCTCCGGTTGGACGGTGAGGCGGGCGACGCCATTCCCCTGTTGGAGCTCATCGAAGCCGAGAGCGAGGCCGACTCGGAGCTCGCCCGCTCGGCGATCCGAGCCCGCGCCCGCGCGCTGGAGGCGATCGGCCGGCGACGCGACGCGCTGGGCGCGATCGACAGCGTCCTCGACTCCGGCGCGCTGCCCGGCGACTGCCTCTTCGCCGGCCGTCTGCACACCGCGCTGGGTGCTCGTGACGCGGCGAGGCTGGCTTTCGACCAGGCGCTGGCCCGACAGCCCGATGGCGTGCCCGTCGTGTATGCCTCGGTGGTCGATTGGCTGCGACGGGACTGCATCGACCTCGCCCGGCGCGACATCGAGCAGGCGCTGGCGTGGAAGCCGCGCGAGGCGCTGCTCGTTGTACTGCTCGGTCACGTGGAGGCTCGCGTCGGCCTGCCGGGGGCGCCTGAGGAGCAGATCGCCCAGGCGGTAGCCCTCGGATTGGACCCGGTTGAAGCCTGGAAGGGCCTCTCGTTCATCCGGAATGACCAGGGGGACAAGCGAGGTGCGGCCCAGGCGCTCGCGCGGGCCCTCGAGGGACGGGAGGACGACCCGGCCCTGCTCTACGAGTTCGCGGGGCTGCTTCTCGAGCTCAACGACGACGACGCCGTCCCTGTACTGAGGCGTGCTGCACGCGCCAGCCCGGGAGACCTCGACATCCAGGAGCGCCTGGCCGACGCCCTGTTCCGCGCCGAGCGACCGGAGGAGGCGGTCCGGGCGCTCGACCGCGCCCTCAAGCGGTTCCGCGGTGAGCTGATCCTGCGGGCCTGGCGCGGCAAGAGCCATCGCCTGGCGAACGACCTCGATGCCGCCGAGCAGGACCTGCGCGCCGCCGTGGCCGAGGTCGACCTCGACTGGGCCAACGCCGAGCTCTTCTGGGTCCTCGCGGCGAAGCACGACGTGGCCCATGCCGTCGATTGGGCGCGGGTTGCGCTCTCTGCTCCGAAGGTGGCGAACCTGGCCGTCGAACTCTGGAACGCCGGCGACTTCCCGGGGGCCCTGGCCCTGGCCGAGGCGGTGCTCGAGCACCTCGACCCCTACGAGGGGGTCGCTCGCTCCCAGCTCCTCCTGGTCCGCGGGATGGGTTCGTGGCAGAACGGCGACGCTACGCGCGCCGAGACGAGCCTCCGCGAAGCCGTGTCGCTCGCGGAGTACAGCGGCGAGCTTCGCGCCTTTTTGGCGTCGTACCTGGCGTCGGACCTGGCGTCACCGGACCAGGCGGAGGAGGCCGTGGTGGAGGCCCGGCACGCCCGGGCGCTCGATCCGGCCTCAGAGTCGGTGGCGACCCGCGCCGTGGGGGTGTTGCAGGCCGTCCTGGGGAACGAGGCGGCGCTTGAGGAGCTCGACAAGGCCATTTTCTACATTGGCGAGGCCCTCGATCTTCTCGCCCTCAAGGCGGAGATGTTGCTCGAACTCGATCCGGCACAGGCCCTGGACGTCACCACCAACGCTTGGACGATGGGATCGACCGACGCCCGGGTTCTGCGCGTCGAGGCGCTGGCCCTCGCCGCCCTAGGGCCGTACGAGATGGCCGCCACGAAGCTCGGGGCCATCCTCGAACAGAGGCCCGAGGATCTGGAGGTCCGCGTCAATCTCGCGACGGCGCTCAACGCGATCGGCTCGAGCCGCGCCGCATTGACGATCCTCAAGGAGCTTCGTGAGAACGAGATCGACGAGAGCATCCTGGTCCTGCGCGGGCAGATCCGGCGGAAGCTCGGCGAGCGAGGGTGCCTCGCCCACTTCGAGGAGGCGCTGGCCCGGGACCCGGGCCTCGTCGCGGCCCGGACCGAGCTGGTGGAGGCGGCCACCGAGTTCGGGGATCGCGAGTTGGCGCAGAAGCACCTCCAGGTGCTCGTGGAGGATCCCGAGCTCGACGACGAGGCCGAAGTGGCGCGGCTGGCGTGGATTCTCGACGACGCCGACCTGGCTCTGGCCCGGCTCGAGAAAAGCCTGGCGAAGGACCCGTCGTCGGCGTGGATGCTCACGCTCAAATCGGCCATCCTCTACGAACGTGAGGAGTACGAGGCGGCGATCGCCAACGCCGGCGACGCCTTGGCCCTGGAAGACGATCTTGTCCTGGCGCGCACCGTGCTCTCGGGCGCGCTCCAGGCGACGGGCCGCCCCGCCGAAGCGCTGGTTGTCCTGCGCGACGAGCAGGACGTGTACGTCGTGCGCCAGCGGATCGCGGTACTCATCGCCCTCGGGAGGCGGGACGAGGCCACCGCGGTGCTCGAGAGCGCGCTCGAAGGTCAGGCCGACCCGTACGATGACGACCAGTGGGCCACGCTGGGCAGCGCGCTGGTCGACGGTGGCCTGCTCCGGCCCGTCGCCCGCCTGCTGGTCGCCCGCCTGGAGACGGTGCCCCCGCCCGCCATCCTGCGGCTGGCCGGGTCGGTCCTCATGGCGATGGGTCGCTTCGACTTGGCCGTGCCCGCCCTCGAACGGGCGCGAGCCGGTGACAAGCGGTTGCGGGTCGACAGCGACCTGACATGGGCCTACAGCAACCTCGAGCCGCCGCAGCCCCAGGAGGCATTGCGGGCGGCCGATCGGGCGTTGAAACGCCAACCCGGGGACCTCGACCTGCTCAAGGCCAAGGCTGACGCGCTCCTCCAATTGGGCCGGAAGGCGACGGCGGAACGGATATACAAGTCGGTGCTGGCGACGCTGTCGTCGTCGGCCTCCGCTCGTGGGAGGAACTGGGTGGCGGGGTGGTGCCAGTACCGCTTGGGAAACTACAGCCGCGCCCTCGATCACCTCCTCCGGTCGATCTCGGCCAGCACGAGCCGGGACGGTGCCGACCGGTTCGATCTCGGTCTCGTCCTGCTCGTCTCGGGCCACACGGCGCGGGCGAAGCGGGAGTACGGCGAGGCGCTGAAAGAGGCCGAGGCGGTCGGCGACCCGCTGCGGGCGGCGGGGTTGGTGCACGTCGCGCTGATCGACCTGGTCGACGCCGTCGAACGCGGATCCGACGCCCTCGACGTGACCGTGGCCCGCGACCTCAAGCGCCAGCTCGCCACGCAACGCGCCGCCCTCACCCGCGAGGGCAGCCGGGACGTCCGGCCGTTCCTCAAGCGTATGGAGGCGCTGACCGGGACGGTGACGCCGGCGGCGTCGTCCGGGAGCGGCTAATCCCAGAGGCAGAGGTCGCCGACGAAGTCCCGGACCAGCGTCGGCCAGCGGCGGACGCCGGCGAGGTCGACGGCGATGTCGATCTCGCTCATGATGATCGTGTCGGCGAGGGTCTTGGCGGTGTCGACGGGATGGCACGGGTCGCCGTCCCAGGCCAGGATCAGGGTCGGCACGACCAGGGCGCGCATCTCGTCCTGGCACGGCAGGTCGGAGGCGGCCATGCCCCGCAGGATGGCGGGGAGGGCCTTCTCGTCCATGGCGGCGAGGTGGCGCAGGGCGATGTCCTGGGCCAGGGGCAGATCCTGAGCGAAGATGCGCGGCTGCGGGCGGGTGCGCCAGGAGTCGAGCAGCGACGGCATGCCGCGGCGTTCGACCAACTTGGCGGCCGATGCGTAGGCCTCGACCTGGCCGTCGCGGCAGTCCCAGGCGGCCGGCGGCGTGGCGACGACCAGGGCCTGGATCCGTCGGGGGGCCCGGAGCGCGGTGTACAAGGCGGTCGCCGCCCCCATGCACGCACCACCGGCTACGAACGGGCCCCCCACGGTTCCCGCTGCCCAGAGCATGTCGTCGACGAGCGTGGACCAGCGGTACGCCCGGTCCTCGTACTGGGGGTCGGCCTGGCCATGGCCCCGGGCGTCGTACCGCACGACCCGCGCGACGTCACGGACGGGCGCCCAGTCGAACAACCCCAGCTCATCCTCGTGGGCCATCGAGCTCTGCAGCCCATGAGCCCAGACGAAGGTGCAACGGCTCACGCCCCCTGAGTAATAGATGGCAGAACGCGCCGTCGCAATACCTGACGGGCGCACCTAGGTGCGCCCGTCAGGTAGCAGGGGGCCGCCGGGGAGCGACGTCGGCGAGCCCGGCCCGCTCGACCCGCACGCCACGAGGGCGAGCAGGCCCGGCCACGACGAGGCCGTGGCGCCGAACCTTCATCGGAACCGGACCACCGCGTAATGCGTCGTTCCGTCGTTCCGTCGTTCCGTCGATCAGGCGCAGCGAGAGGCGAGGGCACGTTCCCGCCCCGTCTTTGCTCGTCGTCGTCTGTGGGGTGCGAGATGCTCAGCCGACGAGGCTCGGGACGGAGTGGCAGCTCTGGGGAGGGGGGGCCCAGAGGTCGCCAGCGCCGATCGACAGGCCGAGGGCACTCGTGAGGGGGGCGACGAGGTTGTTGTTCAGCGGCGTCACCAGCGGGCTGAGCAGGCTGACGACCGCATTCTTGACCACGTCGACCGAAATACCCAGTGTGACCAGCCCCGCGCCGTTGAGCTGGACGTCGAGATTGCCGACCGCCAGCGAAGGCAGCGGCACCGTTGTGGCGCCCGGGATGACGTGGGTCTCGGTGCCCGCGTACGGCGGCGAGAACGACACCGTGCCCGAGTGCCCGGGCACCGAAGCGGAGGCGACGGTGCCGGTCGTGCTCACCGTGACACTGACAGTCCCGAGGAGCACGCCGAGGTTCACCGAGACCGCACCGAGCTGCCCGGTCGCGGCGACGGACGCGCCCGGCGTGGAGAGCGAGGGCTCGGTCACGCTCCCCACATAGGTCCTCGCGATTTGCGTCTCGCCATAGATGTCGACGCTGGTGGGCGTCAGCGTTCCGTCGGTGCAGTGGATCGTGTCGAGCTTGCCCTCGGCGTAGGCGGCGTCGATGTAGTACGGCACCGTGAGGGGAACGGTGATCAGCCCGGCGGCGAGGCTGAGGTTGACCTTCAGCTCCACCAGCAGCTTCACCTGGGCCGTTCTGGCAATGGTGTGGTACCCGCCGTTCCCGTCCTTCTGCGCGCCGACTGCCGTCTGCGGCGCCTCGATGAGGCCGAACTTCACCGTGACACCGGTGCCCGGCAGGCCAGGGATGTCGGTGGCGGTGAGGTCCATGGTCGCGAGGTGGTCGGTGTCGGCCAGGATCAGGCCGCCCATGACCATGTCCTTGACGTTGAAGACCACGTCGGCCACGTCGTCGCCGTCGGAGACGTCGCCGGAGATGTCGATGAGATCGCGCAGCTTGATATCCGCACCGGCCGTGGCGCTGACCTGGCTGGCGATTGTGCCGAGAAAGGTCGCCGCCGTGATGCTCGACGGAGAGCCATCGGCGTTCAGGGCGGTGACTGCGGCGTCCAGCAGCGTGCGGTACTTGAAGCTCGCGTCCAGCACGGTGTTGGGGTTGGCGACCGAGTAACCGAGCGCGGTGGCGAAGCGCTCGAAGTTGACGTTGCCGGCGGCGAGGCCGTTCCAGCCGACGGCACTCAGGTTGTAGGAGCCGCCGACCGTCTGCGTGAGCAGTCGGTTGAGGACGGTCCCGCCGCTCGTAACGGTCGCCGCCGACGAACCGACCCGCACGGCGCCGATCGGGTCACCGACCGTCGTCGCCATCGCCGAGCGGCTCACGATCTGGCCGCCACCGACGTAGGGCAAGTCGTTTTGGTGGGTTGAGGTGGCGGTGACCTTGACGACCAGGGCGGTGGCGAGCTGGCCGGTGTCCGACGTGAAGGGCCCGAGTTTCGACGTCGCCCACTGCACGGTGAGCGCCCACCCCGTCTGGGTGTAGTCGAACCCGTTGCGCGTCGCGCTCTCCTGGGCCGCGGTGGTCGGGTTCGAGGGCAGCATGCGGGAGCTGTCGATCGCAGCGAGGTCGGCGACCCGCTGGTTCCGCCGGGCTTCGACGGCGAGTGTCCCGAGGTCGATGGAGAGTGCTCCCGCGATGAGCGCGACGACGATGCCGGCCGTCGCCATGACGAGGATCGATCCGCGCTCGTCACGCCGGAGGTAGGTGCGCGACGGCGTGGCGCTCACTTGAACTTCACCGTGGACTCGGACGAGAACTTGTTCGGTGTGATGAGGTTCAGCCCGGGTGCGGGCGGCACGAGGGGATTGGCCGAGTAGTTGTAGGTGACCGAGACCTTGATGCAGTCCGAGGTCGTCGCACTCGAGACGCAAGGCACGGCGACGGCGCTGAACTGGCTCGAGTCGTTTACGTTGAAGTTGGATCCCAGCCAGTCCAGGCGCTGCGTCACTGTCGCCTTGGCGGTGGCCTCGGCGGTGGCGAAGTCGGCGGAGCCCACGGTCGCCCGGGCGGCTTCGGCCGAGGCGTTGGTGATGCTTTGCTTGGTGGCCAGCATCATCCCGAACGCGATCAGGGCGTAGAGGATGAAGACGAAGATGCCGAAGACGAGCGCGAACTCGACCAGGGCGGCGCCGGACTCGTCCCGGCGACCGAGGTGCCGGAGGCGGCGCAACCCGCGGGGCAGTGCATGGTTGCTCAACATCAACTCCAACGAGGTTGGGGGCGGTTGTGCCGTGTATCGGTGGAGGCCGGGCGCGGCTTTAGGGGAACTTTCCTTCAAGTCCTGGGCCATTCGACCCGAAAACCTCTGATGCGACGCTGCCCGCCATGGGCCGCGGGCAATGACCAGCACGACTGACCGGGAGATCTCATGGCAAAGCGGTCCAACCTCATCGTCATCCTCGGAGTGGCGGTCTTCATCGTGGGCGCAGGCGCCACGTTCCTGATCGCCAGGGGCGGCGGGAGCGACGAGCCCACGTCGTCCGGCCCGGGACGGGTGACCGTCCTCTACGCCGCGGAGCCGATCCCGTCCGGGACCAGCGGCAGCACCGCTCTCAATGAGGGACTGATCAAGTCGAAGGCCATCACCGAGTCAGCGAAACCGGCCAACGCCCTCACCGACTCCACGCAGGTCGCCGGGCGCACCGCCGCCTTGGGCGTCGCCCAGGGCCAGGTCATCACCCAGGACCACTTCAAGGAGAACCAGACCCGGATCGGGACCCTCAAGATCCCCGATGGCAAGACGGCCCTCGCCTTGTCGATGGAGAACGTGCCCGGCGTGGCCGGGTTCGTCGGCGCCGGCGACTTCATCAACGTCTATGGCGTCGCCAAGAACGACCCGGCGATCAACGGCGGGTCCGGGATCACCAAGCTGGTCATGCAGAACGTCGAAGTGCTGAACGTCAACGGCGCGGCGCTCGCCGCGAGCCAGGGCCAGCCCGGCGGCACGGGCCTGGTCTACCTGCTGGCCGTCAGCCCGACCGAGGCCGAGCAGCTCATCTACCTCAACACGTTCCAGGATCTCTACTTCTCCCTCGTGTCGAAGGACCACGCTCCGACCGGACCCACGCCGGGCGTCGCCTCCAAAGACGCCCTCAAGACCCTCTAGGAGAGCTCGCACACATGCGCAATCCCAAGATCCTCGTTCTGGAGCGCGACCCTGACCTGGCGAGCCAGGTGCGCAGCGTCGCCGGCGAGCTCCGTCCCCGCCCCGAGATCGTGCCGTGCGAACGGCCGGGTCAAGTGGCCGATGTCCTCGCCGAGGATGGGGCCTTCGATGTGCTCGTCGCCGGTCCGAGCCTGAGCACCAAGGCCGGCCTCACGCGGCTGCAGATCATCCACGACGAGCTGCCGACCATGAGCCTGGTGCTGGCCTTCGCCCAGCGCCCCGACGCCCAGCTCCGGGACATCGTGCGGACCGGCGCCCTCGACCTGCTGCACCTGCCGGTCACCGACAAGGCGCTGCGCGAGACGCTCGAGCGTGCGATCAGCCTGGCCCGTCCGACGACGACGGCCCTCGCCGGCTCGGCCGCCACGCCGGCCGCCACGAACAACTGCACGACCTTCACCGTCGCCTCGGCCACAGGTGGCTGTGGGAAGACGTTCTTCGCCACCAACCTGGCGTACTTCCTCCGGCAGTACACCGGCAAGAAGGTCTGCATCCTGGACCTCGACCTGCAGTTCGGCGAGGTGTCGACGGCACTGCGGCTGCGTCCCCGGTACTCGATCTCGGACCTGCTGGCCCGGGAGGAGGAGGACGGCGACCTGGCCGGCCACTTCGAGGAGTACTGCCTCACCCACGACACCGGGGTCACCGTGCTACCGGCGCCCAAGGACCCGAGCGACGCGGACCGCATCCACCCCACGGACGTGACGAAGGTGCTCGAGGCGGCCCGGTCCCGGTTCGACTACGTGATCGTCGACACGCCCGCCCAGCTGAGCGAGATCGTGCTGGCGGCGTTCGACCTCTCCAACAGCCTCTACGTGATGGCCACCATGGACCTGCCGAGCGTCCGCAACATGGGGGTCTTCCTGAACACCCTGGACAAGCTGAAGATCCCGAGCGACAACATCAACCTCATCCTGAACAAGGCCGAGAGGGACGTCGGCATCGACGTCGACCAGATCACCAAGCTGTTCCCTCAGGGCTTCGAAGCGGTGCTGCCCTACGCCCGGGAGGTCAGCAAGTCGGTCAACGTCGGCACGCCGATCCTGGCCTTCTCGCCCGGCTCCGAGATCAGCAAGCGCCTCAATACCGGCCTGCGAGGCCTGCTCCCCGAGGAGAGCCGGGCCCGCCTTCCGATGGAGGCCAACGGCCGCCGCCGGACGAGCCTGTTCGCCCGCATGTTCCGCACCCACGCCCACGCCACCTCATAAGGGGAACCCTGACCCGTGAAGCTCTCAGACAAGCTCGCTGCCATCGAGCAGGACGAGCGGATCGCCACCGAGCCGCCGGCGCGGCACCGGCCGACGCAGTTGGCGGCGGCCAAGCCCGCCCCCTCTCGCGCCCGCGCCTCCTCCTCCGCCGGGTGGCAGGCGTCCAAGCGCAAGGTCCGCGACCTGGTGCTGGCGGAGGTCGCCCCCAAGGTCGGCGGCCTCTCGACCGAGAAGATCGCCGCCGAGGTTCGCACCGCGCTGGACCAGATCCTGCAGCGTGAGGACGTTCGGGTCTCGCCGTCGGAACGGCGCAAGTTCGTCCAGGAGGTCATCCAGGACACCCTCGGCTACGGGCCCCTCGACCCACTGCTGGCGGACTCGTCCGTGACCGAGATCATGTGCAACAGCTACGAGGACATCTGGGTGGAGCGCGACGGCCGCCTGACCAAGACCGGCGCCTCGTTCTCCGACGACGTGCAGTACCGCCAGGTGATCGAGAAGATCGTCGGCGCAGTCGGCCGGCGCATCGACGAGGGGGCGCCCATGGTGGACGCCCGCCTCCCCGACGGTTCCCGTGTCAACGCCGTGATCCCGCCCCTCGCCATCCACGGCTCTGTCCTGACCATCCGAAAGTTCGCGGCCGATCCCTACACGGTCAAGGACCTGATCAACTTCGGGACCTTCACCCTCGACCTGTCGGTGGTGCTCGAGGCCTGCGTCCGCGGCAAGCTCAACGTCCTGGTCTCCGGAGGGACCGGCACCGGGAAGACGACGAACCTCAACGTGCTCTCGTCGTTCATCCCCGAGGGCGAGCGCATCATCACCATCGAGGACGCCGCCGAGCTCCAGCTCCAGCAGCCGCACGTGATCAGCCTCGAGGCCCGGCCGCCCAACGCCGAAGGAGCGGGCGAGGTCCGGATCCGCGACCTTGTGCGCAACGCCCTCCGCATGCGACCCGACCGGATCATCGTCGGTGAGGTCCGTGGCGCCGAGGCGCTCGACATGCTCCAAGCCATGAACACCGGCCACGAGGGCTCGATGACGACGGTGCACTCCAACGGTCCCCGTGACGCCCTCAGCCGCCTGGAGACGATGGTGCTGATGTCCGGCTACGACCTGCCGGTCCGGGCCATCCGCGAGCAGGTGTGCTCGGCTCTCAACCTCATCATGCACCTCGACCGCATGCCCGACGGCCGCCGCGTCGTAACGCATCTCACCGAGCTCCAGGGCATGGAGGGTGACACGATCCTCCTGCAGGACATCTTCAAGTTCCGCCAGGCGAACGCCGGCGACGAGCGTAACTCGGGCGAGCTCTCCGCCACCGGTCTCCGTCCCAAGTTCCTCGACAAGCTGCGCGAGGTCGGCGTGGAGGTCCCGGCGAAGGCCTTCCGGCCGGTTACGCCGCCCGGCGCCGTACCGCCCAACCCGCGCCTGCGCAACGCCAAGGTTCCCGCCATCTCGCAGCTCGTACGTCCGGAGCGTGCCCGATGAGCCAGGGTGTGGTGTTCGCAATGCTGTTCGTCGGCGCCGGCCTGTCCCTGATGGTCGCCGGATGGCTCTACCGCATACGTGAGCGCGACCGGCAGCTCGCGCAGATCCTCGACCTCCCCTTCGGTGAGCGCGACGTGCAGGTCGAGGCGCTCAGCGAGACCCGCAGCCCCCTGGTGGCCGGCACCATCGGGTTCGCCGGGAAGATGGTCACGCAGTTCGACCAGAAGGGCTCGCTGAAGGCCTCGCTCGAGCGGGCGCGCATCCCGATGAAGCCGGGCGAGTTCGTCACGATCACCGTCTGCGGCAGCGTGGCGCTCGCCGCCCTGCTCTACGGCCTGACGACCTCGCTGGTCTTCGCCCTCATCGGTCTGGCCATGGGCCCGCTGGGTGGCCTGATGGCGATCCGGTACCGGATCACCGCCCGCCGCCGGAAGTTCGAGGCGCAGCTCCCCGACGCCCTCGGCCTGATCGCATCCTCCCTCGCCGCCGGCCACACGTTCCTCCGGGCCATCCAGATGATGTGCGAGGAGTCCGAGCCGCCGCTCTCCGAGGAGTTCGCACGGGTTGTCAACGAGACCCGCCTCGGCGACCCGCTCGTCGACGCCCTGAGCCGCATGGCCGCACGGCTCGAGATCCGCGACCTGGACTGGGTCGTCCAGGCCATCCGCATCCAGCAGCAGGTCGGCGGCAAGCTGGCCGACCTCCTGCACACACTGTCCGACTTCATCCGGGCCCGTGACGAGGTGCGTCGCGAGGTCAAGGTGCTCACCGCCGAAGGCCGCATCTCCGCCTACATCCTCACGGCCATGGCCCCCTTCATGCTGTTCGCCATCCGGGTGCTGAACCCCGAGTACATCGACCCGCTCCTCCACGGGTGGGGCCTGGTGGTGCTGGGGGTCACGGGCGCCTTCGTCGCCACCGGCGCCGCCATCATCTTCAAAATGACCAAGATCGAGGTCTGAGGCACATGAGCTCTCTGGTTATTACTCTCACCGTCGCCCTCGCCGCCGCCGGCGCGCTGGTCGCGTACGCCGGCATCCGGGAGCGCAAACCCGTCCTCGACGTCGGCCAGTACCTCGATGAGCTCGACGACGACGGCCCCATCGACGAGTTCGAGCGGCGCCTCCAGGAGCCGTTCTTCATGCGGGTGATGCACCCGCTCGGCCAGGCGCTGAGCGGGCTCACCAAGCTCACGCCGAGGAACTACGTGGAGGGCGTCCACAAGAAGCTCCTCCATGCCGGCCTGGCCAACTCCGTCCGGGCCGAGGAGTTCGTCGTGGGCCAGGTCGCCCTCACCGGCGTGCTCGCGGTGGGCTCACTGCTCTGGGTCCTCCTCGGATCGCCCACGGCCAAGAACGCCTTGCTTGTGCTGCTGCTGCTGCCCGGGATCGGCTTCATGATCCCGTCGGCCTGGCTGGCGCGTAAGGTCAACGAGCGCAAGACGTCCATCCTGAAGGACCTGCCCGACACCCTCGACCTGCTGGCCATCTCGGTCGAGGCCGGGATGGGCTTCGAGGGGGCCCTCGACATCGTGTGCCAGCACTTCTCGTCACCCCTCGCTGATGAGTTCCACCGTTGTCTTCGGGAGATGGAGCTCGGGCTGCCCCGCCGGGATGCCTTCCAGAACCTGAAGCGCCGCACGGAGGTGCCAGAGCTATCGAACTTCGTTCTCGCCCTCATTCAGGCAGACGCGCTCGGCATCCCCGTCGGGCGGGTGCTGCGGACCCAAGCGACGGAGATGCGCAACAAGCGGCGGCAGTGGGCACGGGAGAAGGCCGCGAAGCTTCCCGTGAAGATGCTGTTCCCGCTGGTGCTGTTCATCTTCCCGTCGATCATGATCATCGTGCTCGGCCCGGCCGCCGCCAACTTTGGGAGCGTTCTGGGGTAGGCGCGGGCGGGCGGGCGCGCGGTGGCGCGCGCGGCCGGCAGTCATCGATCCAGCCCCTCATCCTCGGTCTGCGGTGGGGGACGCTCGCCGCCGGGCTGGCGGTCGTCCCGACCCACCGGCCGATCGTGCTGCCGGTCGTCTTGTGGGGCATGGTCCTTCTCGGCCTCGCCTTCTGGCGGACCGTGCGGCCGCTCGGCGTCGGGATGGGCCCGACGCGCACCGTCGGGCCGGTCATCCCGTTCCTGGTCGATACCACGCTGATCGCCTCGGCGATCGTCAGCACCGGCTATTGGGAGTCGCCCTACGCGCTGTGCCTCCTGACGCCGGTCGTGGCGGCCGGGTTCTCGCGGGGCTACGGCTTCGCCGTCCGCCTCGCCCTCGCCGCCAGCATCGCGGTGAGCCTGCCCTACCACGTCACCGGGTTCGCGTCGGGCGAGGCCGGTTTGCAGGTGACCGCCCAGTGGGTCATCGAGCTGCTGCTCGTGGCGGCCCTCGCCGGCTACGCCCGGCGCCTGTTCGGCGAGGCCGAGATCCGGCACTCGCAGACGATGGACCGC
>JBOGIC010000225.1:0-7627 GCA_050744985.1 Acidimicrobiales bacterium | reverse complement strand
AGCGCCGCGACGGTGCCGCACGACTGTGCGAGCTCCTGGCCGGCCGCGCCCCCGAACGAGACGATCACGTCGCCGCCCTGAGCCCTGAGCGCCGCCACCTCCTCGACGAGGAAGCGCTCCGACAGGGGGATGACGCCGCCCCAGGCCGCCTGGCACGGGCCCGAGCCGTTGACGATGAACGCGAGCGTGAACTGCTTGACGCCACTGGCCGCGGCTGTGTCCGTGAGGTCGATCGGCGGCCACAGCGTCACGTCCGCATAGGGCGCGAACACTCCCCCACCCGCCGCCGGCGGGACGGTCGTCGTGGTCGTCGTCGGCTTGGTCGTCGTGGTCGTCGTCGGCTTTGTCGTCGTGGTCGTCGACGGTCTGGTCGTCGTCGTGGTCGTGCTGCTCGGCGGCGCGGTGCCACCCGAGCAGGGCGCACCGTTGAGCGTGCAGCCGGCCGGAGCGGGTGGGGCGACGTTGCCTTCGACCTGGAAGCCGAACGTCGTCGACGCCCCGGGCGCGAGCGTGCCGTTCCAGGTGTCGTTCACTACCGTGAGGTTGGTACCGTTGCGGGTCAGCGCGCCGTTCCACCAACTGGTCACGGGCGCCGACGTCGGCAGGTCGAACTCGAGCCGCCAGCCCGGCACGCTGGTCGTGCCGGCGTTGCGGATCGCGTAGACGCCGACGTAGCCGGTGCCCCAGTCCGACGATTTGGCGAAGGTGGCGGTGAGGCCGCCCGCACCGGCGGCGACGCCGGCCGACAGCAGCAGGCTCGCCGCGACGAGGAGCGCAGGGAGCACCAGTGTGCCCGTGCGCCAGAGTTTCCGGTTCATGATCCTCTCCAGGCCCCGCTCCCCAACGGTGCGGCAGTCAGTGTCGGCAGAACCGGTGCGACCCTTGACCGTTTGATTCGCAGAAGAGGGGTCTGAGAGCCCCAATGGCGCGGATCAAACGCTGCGTCGACGCCTAGTCACGTGGCGGCGAGGGCGGCGAGGAGCTCCTTCATCCACGGCCCGAGATCGGCGGGCGTGCGCGCCGAGATCAGGTTGCCGTCGACGACGCACGCCTCGTCGACCCAGTCGGCGCCGGCGTTCACCATGTCGTCGCGGATGGCGTCCACGCTCGTGGCCCGACGGCCCTTGATGATCCCCGCCGAGATCGGCACCCAGCCGGCGTGGCATATGAACGCGATCGGCTTGCTCGCGGCATTGAGCTCCTCGACGAGCGACAGTACGGCCTTCGATCGGCGCAGCTTGTCGGGGGCGAACCCACCTGGGATGACGAGAGCGTCGAACGCGCTGCCGTCGACCTCGTCGACCGTGGTGTCGACCGGAACGGGACCGTGGCCCTTCTTCCCCGTCACCGGCTCCTCGGTGAGCCCGGCCACCACGACCTCCACCCCTTCCTCCCGGAGCCGGTACACCGGATAGAGCAGCTCCATGTCCTCGAAGAGGTCGGCGGCCAGAACGAGCACCCGCGGTTGATCGGTCATGACCAGCTTGTACCCGGTACCGTGTCCGAAGCATCCGGCGGATGGCCCAGAGGGGGTTGGCATGAACCGTCGTGGACTTCTCTGTCTCGTCCTCGCCGCCTTGGCCCTGGGCGCTCTGGCGCCCCCGGCGGGAGCGGCGCCCGATTCCCTGATCCCGACGGCGGCGGTCCAGGTGACGAACGACCCGGCGCCACTGCGGTCGCACTCGTCCCCGCAGATCGCGATCAACCCCAAGAACGGTGAGCTGGTGACGGTCGAGAGCGACGTCCGCGGCACCCGTGCGTGTGTCATCCACCTCTCGACCGACGGCGGACGGAGCTGGTTCCTCGGGGGTGACCCGATGACCAAGCCCTTCAACGACTGCGGCTTCTACGCCGAGTACGGGCCACTGGCCACCATGACCTTCGACAAGAACGGCACGCTGTACGTGGCCTTCGTGGCCAGCGACTTCCTCAACCGCGTGCGCAACGCCACGCCGCGCCACGTGTTCCTGGCGAAGTCCACCGACAGCGGGCGGAGCTTCACCACGACGAAGGTGTTCGACGCGCCCGACGGGAACCAGGACCGCGGCCTCAACAAGGGCCCGATGCTCGCCGTCGACCCGAGCAACCCGCAGCGGGTGTACGTCGGCTGGCGCCAGGGTATCTTCGCCACCGACGCGACCGAGAAGCTCAAGGTCGACGTGGCGGCCTCGACCGACGGCGGTCGCTCCTTCGGCCCGCCCGTCGACCTGAGCGACCCCCGTGGCGGCGACTTCCCGGCGCTGGCCGTCGACGGCCGCGGCGTCCTGCACGCCGTGTACTGGGTCCGCACCGGCGTCGCGTCGGCCCCGCCGCAGAACCCGCCGCCCGTCCGCCCCATCGTCTACCGGCAGTCGTCCGACCAGGGCAAGACGTGGTCGCCCCCGGTCGACATCGACCCGGGGAACGTGTCGGCCGGGCATCCTCCGGTGCTCGCCGCCGACCCGAGGACCTCCGACATCTACATGGCCTGGAACGCCAACGCCGAGTCCGCCAACAACGTCCCCGGGTTCAACGGCGACCTCGACATGTTCGTACGCGTGTCCCATGACGCCGGCAAGACCTGGACCGACCGCATCGTCGTGAGCGACGAGACCGTCAAAGCCAACCAGTACGAGCCGGGGATCGCCATCGCCCCCAACGGCACGGTGCACATGGCGTGGTACGACTTCCGCAACAGCCCGACCGCGCCGCTCGCCACGACCGGGCACAGCGGCGACACCGGCATCTCCGACGTCTACTACGCCTTCTCGGAGGACAACGGCGGCACGTTCTCGCCGCCGGTGCGCGTCAACGACCGGGGTATCGACCGCTCGAAGGGCGTCTGGTCGAACAACATCGACAGCAAGTTCAACGTGGGCATCGCCGCCACCGACGACGTGGTGCACTTCGCCTGGCAGGACACCCGCAACGCCATCGGCCAGTCCGACTCCGAGGACATCTACGCCGCGTCGATCCCGCTGACCGCCGCGTCCACCGGCGGCGAAGAGGGCATCCCGGGCTGGACCCTGTTCGGCACGGCCGCGCTCGGCCTCGGCCTGGGGATCTGCATCGCCTGGCTCGTCGCCCGCCGCAAGCCGGCCCCCCCGGCGCCGAGCGTGGGCCCGGTGAAGCAGGACGAACCCGTCGGGGTGTAGTCGCCGAACGGGTCAGTGTGCAGAAAAGGGTGCTATACCGCCTTTTCTGCACACTCGCCCCCTCGCCTAGCCGGGGAGGCTGCTGCTCGCCTCGTACGTCACCAGCTGCCGCCGCCGCCGCCTCCGAACCCGCCGCCCGAGAAGCCGCCACCGCCGAACCCGCTCGACCCCGACGAGGCGGCGGACGCCACTATGGTGCCCGACGTCGTCACCGCGAAACCGTCCATCGAGTCGCTGAACGACGCGATGGCGAAGGGGTACGGGGAGATGTACCACCCGTGGGTGGACTCGGCGATCTCCTGATCGAGCCCGGCGAACGCCTTGGCCCACTTGTCGGTGCAGCCGAAGACGATGGCGTAGGGCAGGTACTCCGAGAACAGGTTGGCCCGCTCGGCGAACCGGGCCCGCTCCTTCTCGCTCTCCTCGATGAACTGCCGGAAGCCGTTCGCCCGCCGCAGTACGGCGAAGCCCTTCGGCGTGCGGCGGGGCGCCTTCCTCGCGCCGATGAGGAGGGCGACCGCGCCGACGAGCAGCGGCACGGCCAGGAGGGCGGCGTGGGTGAGCGCCGCCATCGCCATCGTGATCAGCACGGCCACCACCACGGCCACGACACCCAACACGATCCAAAGGGTGCGGACGTGGTCGGGCCGGGTCGAGAACCACCCCGCCTTGACGACGTCGTCGTAGAGCGCGTTCTGCACCTTCTTGAACCGGTCGGCGAACTTCTGCTTGAGATCGGACAGCTTCACCTGGTCGCCGGTGCGGAACAGGCCTTCGTGCAGCGTGCGTTCGTAGTCGAGCAGGCCGTCGGGCTCCTTCACCTTGACCAGCAGCCAGTCGGGCTTGGAGAACCGACCCTGCTTGGGGATCTCCTCGATCTGGAGGTAGCCCCGCACGGCGAGGTCGATGAGGGTGGCGGTGACGTCGAGGGGGTTGGCCACCTCGTCGATGAGCGTGCCGAGCTGGCCGGGACGGATCCGGTCGGGCGGCTCGAACTCGACAGGGTCGTGTTGGCGCTCGAACAGCGGGACGGTCTCCTCCTGGCCGCTGACGTTGCCGAAGGCGACATCGACGTGGGAGCCGGCGTAGCGACGGTCACGGCCGCGGCGGAGCAGCTTCACGACGCCGAACCCGATGGCGCCCATCAGCAGCACGGCCCCGCCGGCCGTCACGGGAGTGACCTGGAACGCCCGGGTGAGGCTCCACTTCTCGTCGAGCAGCGGAGGCGGCACGTTCACCGCACCGAGCGGGAGCCCGACGACCACGGTCACGCCCTCGTGCGGCTGGAGGAGGCCGTGGGAGAAGAGGGCCGTCGTGCCGTCCACCCGCGCCGACCGGCAGCCGAGCCGGCTTCCCTGCGGACCGGCGAAGCACGCCGCCTGGGCGATGGGGGCCGGCGACTCGACGGTGACCCGGACACCCGCGATCGGGACTTCCCATCCGGTGCCGACGGCGTTCCAGAACAGCTCGTCGTGGTCGGGGAAGCCGTTGACGGCGCCGAGCACGCGGTACTGGATCGTGTAGACGTGCTCGCCGGTGATCGTCCGGTCGGGGTCACCGATCCGGATGCGCTTGAGCCGGCCCGACTCCTCCACCTTGGTCTGCGTCGGCGTGCCCGCGGGCTCGGCCGTCACCTTGATGCCCTCGACCTTGTTGATCCGCTCGTACCGCCGGTCGGGGTCGTAGTCGAAGCGGACGGGGATGTCGCGGAAGATGCCGTGGCGCGGCGTCGAGCCGAAGTCGTAGGCGATCGTCTCGGTCACCATCAGCGATGCGTCCTGCTGGATCACGACCTTCTCGTCGTAGGAGGTGATCCGCTCGCCCGCTTGGAAGGCAGCGGTGGCGGCCGCCGGCCGGGCGCCGGTGACGACCGCGAGCGCCAGGACCAGCCCGGTGAGGGCCGTCGCGCGCCTCACTCGGGCCGCACCTCGCGGGCGATCTCGGCCAGCACCCCGTTCACGAACCGGCTCGACTCCTCGGTCGAGTACTCGCCGGCCAGCTCGACCGCCTCCGAAAGGATGGCGGCCGTGGGCACGTCGGGCCGGTGCAGCAGCTCGAACACGCCGAGGCGCACCAGGGCGCGGTCGATCGCCGGCATCCGTTCGAGGGCCCACCCGCGGGCGAAGCGGCGGATGTACCCGTCGATCACGTCGGCGTGGTCGTCCACGCCTTCGAGCAACTCGACGGCGAACGGCGCGGGCTCGACCGGCAGTGTCGCCAGGAGGGCACGGGGCGTCATCGCCTTGGCCTCCGCCTCGTAGAGCAGCGAGAACGCCCGCTCTCGGGCCTGCCGCCGGGTGGGCACCACCGGCGAGGCAGGAGGGCGCCGGCTGTCGCTCATGTCAGACGCGCGTCAGGTACTCGCCGGAACGGGTATCGACCTTGACCTTGTCGCCCGTGTTGACGAACAGGGGCACTTGCACGACCACGCCGGTCTCGAGTGTCGCGGGCTTGCGGGCGCCCGACACGCGATCGCCCTGCACGCCCGGCTCCGTGGCGGTGACCGCCAGCTCGACCGCGGCCGGGAGGTCGAGGCCGACGATATCGGGGCCGTACATCTGGACGATGACCGAGTCACCCTCCTTGAGGTAGTTGGCGGCTTCGCCCACCGTCTCGGCGTCGACGTTCATCTGGTCGTAGGTGCTCGTGTCCATGAACACCTGGTGGTCGCTCTCGCGGTACAGGTACTGCATCTCGCGCTTGTCGATGATCGCCTGCTCGAGCTTCTCGTCGGCCCGGTATGTGCGGTCGATCACAGCGCCGGTGCGCAGGTTCTTGAGCTTGGTGCGGACGAAGGCGCCGCCCTTGCCCGGCTTCACGTGCTGGAACTCGACGACGGTGTACAGGCCCTCGGGCAGGTTGAGGGCCATGCCGTTCTTGAGGTCGTTGGTAGACACGTTCATGGGGCGATGACCAGCTCCTTGGGTGATCGGGTGAGGACTCGGCAACCTTGGGCTTCGACGACCATGGTGTCCTCGATGCGGACGCCGCCGACGTCGGGAAGGTAGACGCCGGGCTCGACCGTGACGACATCGCCGGCCCGCAGCGTGTCGGTCGAGCCCGCCGCCAGGCGCGGCCCTTCGTGGATCTCGAGGCCGACGCCATGGCCGGTCGGGTGCAGGAAGGCGTCGCCCCAGCCGGCATCGGTGATGACCTGCCGGCAGGCGCCGTCCACGGCGCCGACCTCGGCCCCGGCCCGCACGGCGGCGACACCGGCCTGCTGGCTGTCCCCCACGACCTCGACCATCCGGCGGGCGGTGGCCGGCGGCTCCCCGACGCAGACGGTTCGCGTCATGTCCGAGCAGTACCCGTCGACGATCGCCCCGAAGTCGAGCACCACCAGCTCGCCCGCCTCGATGCGCCGGTCGGTGGGGCGGTGGTGGGGCTTGGCGCCATTGGGCCCCGACGCCACGATCGTGTCGAAGGAGGGCCCCGTGGCCCCGTGGCGGCGCATGGCGACGTCCAGGGCGAGGGCGAGCTCGCGCTCGGTGGGGCCCTCGGCCAGCGTGGCGCGGACGTCGTCCAGCGCGGCGTCCGCCGCCGCCGCGGCGGCGGCCATGCGGTCGACCTCCCCGGGGTCCTTCACCCGCCGCAGCCCCTCGACGAGGTTCGACGTGGGGACGAGCTCCGCGCCGGGGAACCACTCCGCGCCGAACCGTCGCTGCTGGCCCCACGTCACCGATTCCGCCTCGAGGCCGAGCCGCGGGCGGCCGCGCGCTGCGGCGCCCATGGTCTCGCGCTGGGATGCGCCGGTCGTGCCCACCTCGATGCGCGCGTCCACGCCCGCCGCCGCCAGCTCCTCGGCCGACTGGTCGCGGTAGCGCCCGTCGGTGACCAGGACCAGCTCGTCCGGTAGCACCAGGAGCAGGCCGGCCGAGCCCGTGAAGCCGGTGAGGTACCGGAGGTTCACCAGCCGGGTGACGAGGAGCGCGTCGCACCCCGCCGCATCGAGCCCCTCGCGCAGGCGCGCCGCTCGGCCGGCGACCTCCATAGCGATCATGACGGTGCCTCCAGAAGCCGGGCGACCGCAGCCACGGCGAGCTCGTAGCCGTGGGCGCCGAACCCCTGGATCGTACCCGTGGCCACCGGGGAGATGACCGAGGTACGCCGCCACGCCTCGCGCGCCTCCGGGTTGCTGACGTGGAGCTCGACCACCGGGCCCGAGAAGGTGACCAGCGCGTCGTGCAGCGACCAGCCGTAGTGGGAGATGGCCCCGGCGTTGACGATGAGGGCGGCGGCCCGGCTCCGTGCCTGGTGGACGGCGTCGACGAGGTCGCCTTCGTGGTTGGACTGGAGGTGCTCGAGGTCGAGGCCGTAGGCGTCGGCCGTTCGCCGGGCCAGGTCGACGAGGTCCTCCAGCGTGGCCGAGCCGTAGATGAGCGGCTGGCGCTCGCCCAGGAGGTTGAGGTTGGGGCCGGAGAGGAGCAGGACGACCCGTCGTTTCCGGGCCTGCGTGGCCTGAACGCCGTGGCCGGCCTGCGTGGCCTGAACGC
>JBOGIC010000224.1:0-18350 GCA_050744985.1 Acidimicrobiales bacterium | reverse complement strand
CGCCCGCGCCGGCCCCGCCGGCCGCCGCCCCGGCGGTCATCCCCCGGGGTGGGAAGGCCGACGCGCTCGACCGGCGGCTCGCCGCGCGGTCACTGCCGTGATCCGCCTCAGCCGGCAGCTGTTCGCCCGGCTCGACGAGGGCGATGTGGGCGCCGTCCGGGCGTCGCTGCAGAGCGCGATCGACCTCGAGCACGCCACGATCCCGCCGTACCTCTACGCCATGTACTCGCTCGTGCCCGGCACGAACGACCCGATCGCCGAGACGATCGAGTCGGTCATCGTCGAGGAGATGCTGCACCTGGCCCTGGCCAGCAACGTGCTCAACGCCCTAGGTGGTGAACCGGTCCTGGCGCCGCCGGCCTACCCGGGCCCGCTCCCGGGCGCCATCGAGAGCGGGCTGGTGGTGGGGCTGGCGCCCTTCTCCATCGACCTGGTCGGCGACGTGTTCATGGTGATCGAGGAGCCTGAGCACCCCCTCGACTTCCCGGTCGGCGCCGTGGGCGCGCCGATGGAGACCCTCACGATCGGTGCCTTCTACCGCCGCATCAAGGCCACCATCGCCGCCCTCGGCGACGGCGTGTTCGTCACGCCCGCCCGGCACCAGATCGGTCCCGATCGGTTGGCCGACGCTGTCGTCGTCACCGACGTGGCCACGGCCGGGAGGGCCATCGACACGATCATCGACCAGGGCGAGGGCACGAGCACCGAGCCGCTGCAGGTGGTCGGGCAGGGCTACGCGCACTACTACCGCTTCGGCGAGATCTTCAACGGGCGGAGGCTGGTGCCCAACCCCGACGCCGGCCCGGACACGCCGCCCGACACCCGGTACATCTACGGCGGCGACCCGATGCCGTTCGACCCGGCCGGCGTCTACCCGGTGCCTTCGAACCCGACCGCGTCCGGGTACCCCGCCGCCAGTGGCGCCCGGATCGCGTGCGACACGTTCAACTACACCTACACCAGCCTGCTCAAGGTGCTGCAGGCCGCGCTGAGCGGCGCGCCCGAGAAGCTCGACGCCGCCCTCGGCCTGATGTTCTCACTCGAACAGCAGGCCAAGGACATGATGACTGGCTACTCCACGGCGGGTGCCCCCACCGGGCCCAGCTTCGAGCACCGGCCGGTGAACTGATTTCAGATTGCACACATGGTCAGACCTGCTGGCCGCCGATCGTCACGCAGGGCTGGTTGAACGTCCGGTAGCGGTTGGCGAACCAGGTGTTGGCGTCGCAGGGGGGGTCGAGGTTCCCGTCCTTCAGGTCGAAGCTCGGGCCGAAGACCGGGCTCGGGATGAACGGGAGGGCGGCGTTGCCGACGGCGGCGTTGAAGGCGATGCGGTTGTTCGACGCACCGGGGAAGGCCCCGATCGGCTGACGGATGTCGATACCGCTGTCGGCGTTGCCGTAGGCCGAGTTGTACTCGAGGATGTTCCCCTTGGACCGGGTGAACACGATGATGCCGCTCCCGCGACGAGCGGTCGTGCGGTAGAAGCCGCTGTGGGTGACCGTGTTGTACCGCAGCACGTTGTCAGCGGTGTCAGCGAAGAGCGAGATGCCGTCGAGGCCGCTGTTGTTCACGGTGTTGTTGGTGAACGTGTTGCGGACGGCGTCGTTCTCGACGCGGATGCCGTCGTTGTCGGTGTTGGTCTGGTTGACCCGGTTCCGGCTGATGTTGTTGTCGAGGACCTGGTTGTCGTGAACGACGTTGTCCGCGGCCGGGCCGCCGATCTGGCGGGGGTGGTCGTTGTCGATCCGGGAGTACAGCCCGATACCGGAGTACGGGGCGTTGTTCTGGGTGCGGTTGCTGAGGATCTTGTTGGCTCGCGAGGAGAGGATGGCGATGCCGTCGCCTCCGAGACCGCCCTGACCGCCGATGTTGTCGCTCGCCGTGATCCCGGTCACGGTGTTGCCGGACCCGCCGGTGATGGCGACACCGATGTCGAACTTGGACACCGTCCCGTTCTTCACCGTCACGCCCGTCCGGTTGAGGAGGTACACGCCGGCGAGGTCGGCCACGAAGTTCGTGCCCGTGATGCGATGACCGTTGAGGTCGAAGGTGATGTTGTCCGCACCGATGGTGATGCCACCGGCGGGGCACGGACCGATGTCGTTGTCGAGCACCGTGTTGACGGTGATCGTCTGCCCACAACTGAGGACCGCCGCGTCAGCCGGTGTGACCCAGCTGAGAACGCCGAGGACGCTGATCGCTGCGAGCGCCGCCGCGCTCGTCCGCTTGCTCTTCATGCCGTTTCCCGCTCTCTTTGTTGCCCGCCGGTTGTCAGTCAGCGGGCAGGCTACCGCCCTTGCCGTCACGAGCGTCGGCACCGCGGTCGGGCCCGGCCATGGCGAGGACGGCGCCGGCCTGCGTGGCCCGGACGCCGAGCTCGGGGTCGCCGACGCGATGCCACACCGTGCGCTGCTGGAACGGGATCTCGATGCCGGCCTCGTCGAGCGCGCCCTTGAGGCGGGCCCGCAGTTCGCGCTCGACCGGGTCCTGCTGGCTGGGAAGGGTCTTGAGGGCGAGACGGATGGTGACACCGTCGGCACCGAGATCCTCCACGCCCCACACCTCCGGCGCGTCCAGGATCAGGTCGGCGAATTCGGCGTCCGCGCACAGACTCTCCGCGGCGCCCTTCATGACCTGGGTGGCGCGGGCCAGGTCGGTGTCGTACGCAACCCCGACGTCGATGACGGCCCGCGACCAGTGCTGCGACTTGTTGCCGACGCGGTCGATCTGACCGTTCGGGACGTGCCATACCGTCCCGTGCACGTCCCGGAGGCGCGTGGTGCGCAGGCTCACCGACTCGACCACGCCGGTGGCCTCACCGGCGTCAATGGTGTCGCCCACGCCGAACTGATCCTCGATCAGCATGAAGATGCCCGAGACGAAATCACGCACGAGGTTCTGGGACCCGAAGCCGATCGCTACGCCGACGATCCCGGCGCCAGCGATGAGGGGGCCGAGGTTGAACCCCAATTCGCCGAGGGCCATGAAGATCGCCACCGTCCAGATCGTGAGTGAGCTGACGCTGCGCAAGAGCGCGGCAATGGTCTCCGCCCGTTTGACGCGGCGCAACGACGGCGCCGGCTTCGCCCCTTCGATCTCCGTGCGATCGTGGACACCGGTGACGACGCGGGCGATGACGCGTCCCGCCAGACGGCGGGCGATCCACGCCACCAGCAGGATGATCAGCACCTTCGAGGGGCGCACGATGAGCGCTTCCGACGACTCGGCGAGGACCTCGTTGCCGGTGGCGCGCAGGACGCTCAGGCACACCGAACTGGCCTGTTCGGCGGCTCCGCACGCCCGCGTCTGCGCCTCGACGCTCACCTGGGCGGCGACCCCGCCGACCACCGACATCGCTGAAAGCAGCATCTTCATCCTCCTGTTGCTCATCGCGTGGGGGCGCGTCACTGCGCCGCACAGGACGGTGACTGCTGCCGGGCCCCAGCCATCGCGGGGCTGACCGACCGGATTCGACCCTACCCCCTCGGGCCGGCCCCGCAACGCATGACAGGCCCTACCGTGGGCGACTGGGCATCGTGGGCGACTGGGCATCGATCGGGGCCGTGCGCGGGGACGACGGGGTTCGCCGCTGTGGTTGGTGCACCGACGCCGCGGACTACACGGCGTACCACGACGACGAGTGGGGCCGGCCCGTCACCGACGACCTCCGCATCTACGAGAAGATCTGCCTCGAAGGCTTCCAGTCCGGGCTCTCCTGGCTCACCATCCTGCGCAAGCGGGACGGCTTCCGCCGGGCCTTCGCCGGCTTCGACCCCGAGGCCGTCGCCCGCTTCGGGCCGGCCGACGTCGACCGGCTCATGGGTGACGCCGGCATCGTCCGCCACCGAGGGAAGATCGAGGCCACGATCGCCAATGCCCGCGGCACCCTCGCCGTGCAGGAGCAGCACGGTTCGCTCGCGTCGCTGGTGTGGTCGTACGAACCGAGGCGGCGAGGCCGGCCCGTCCCCCGGCGCCTCGGCGACCTCGCCTCCGTGACGCCGGAGTCGACCGCGCTGTCGAAGGCCCTGCGCGCCGCCGGCTTCCGGTTCGTCGGCCCGACCACGGCGTACGCGGCGATGGAGTCGCTCGGGTTGGTGAACGACCACCTCAGCGGGTGCTCGGCGCGGGCGGCGTGCGAGGCGGAGCGTGCGAAGATGCGGCGATGAGCGGATGGCAGTTGGCGGAGGTGAATGTGGCGCGCCTACGGGAGCCGTTGGATTCACCCGTCATGTCAGGGTTCGTGAAGGCGATCGCCGACGTCAACTGGCTCGCAGAGAAGAGCCCCGGCTTCGTCTGGCGGCTCCGGCCCGAGGACGGCGCGCCCCTCGTCTACGGAGACATCGACGGCACGAAGGTCGTCGTCACGCTGTCGGTGTGGGAGGACTTCGCATCCCTGCAACGGTTCGTCTACCGCACCGCCCACGGGCTGTTCATGCAACGGCGTGGGCGGTGGTTCGAGCCGATCGGAGGGTTCACCACCGCCCTGTGGTGGGTGCCCGCAGGCGAGGTGCCGGCGGTCGCCGAGGGCCTCAGCCGGATCCGCCACCTGCGGGCGCGGGGCCCCAGCGCCCACGCCTTCTCCCTCCGCCTGCACTTCGACCCGGAGGGCGCGCGGATCCGCGTCTAGTAGCACCGGCGTGGCCCGCGGCCGCCGTCGCCGCCAGGCGCGCCCGCCCGAGCGTCAGCGCAGGAACCGCCCGAGGGCGAGCCGCAATGCCTGGCGCACGATCACCGGTACGACGACACCGCTGATCACCGCCGCCACCACGCCGACGATCAAGGTCGACAGGGTGGCGACGGTGAACGTGGTGGCGGCGACGACGAGCGCGCTGACCCAACCGGTCGCCCGCCGGGTCATCGCCGTGACCCCGTCGACGGTGGCGTGCAACTCGCCGAACCACGCGGCGGTGCGTTGCGCGTGCTCGAGGCGCAACGCGGCGTCGTCGACGTACCGGTCGGTCACGAAACACACGACGTCGCCGTCCGGCTGCACGAGGGTCCGGGCGAAGACGGCGGCCGGCCCCATGCTGCGATCGGGCGTCTCGATGGCGGCGCCGCCCTCGTCGAACAGCGTGATCTTGATGGCGCGGCAACGCGCCCACAGCTCCTTGACCGGGAGCGATCCCGGTCGTCGCGCGGGCCGGCGGCGGCGAAGGGCGGCGACCAGCCGGCCCGGCAGGCTTCGGTACGCGCCGGCTAGCGCAAAAAAAAACTCCGCACGTTCTGGGTGAGGAACTCCGACACGGTGCGGACGAGGAACTGCCAGTGCGCCAGGGCACTGGCGACGGCTTCCTGGTGGAGTTCGTGAATCGCCTGGTTGGCCGCCGACTCCCGACCGCGCTGGATGCGCGTGATGACGTCCCCGTCGAGCTGGGCGACGGTCTGCATCATCACGGTCTCGGTGCCCACGTCCCAGGCCTTGCGGATGACGATGATCTCGTCGGGCCGGAGCGGGAGCGTCGTCGGGATGCCGTCGGCCTCCATGGCCTTACGCATCTCGGGCCGGCCGACGATGCCCTTGATCTGGTCGCAGTTGCGGTAGATGCGCTTGAGGATGATGCCGGTGCCGTCGTCGGCGAACCCGGCCGTGGTCAGCGCTTTGTAGACAGCCTCGGCCTCCACGGCCCGTTCGCGTAGCTCGTCGAAGGTCTCGAAGGACAGATCGTTGCCCACCGACTGGACCCGCAGGCCGGTGCGGAGCGCTCCGTCGGGGTCGGTCTGGCGTCGCGACAGCGCGGGCGCGTCCTTCTCCTTCTGCGGGGGACGTACGGGTACCGGCGCGTCCCCGAGACGCTCGGCCCAGGCCGCGTTCAACGTCGCCGAGTGCCGGCAGACGTAGCCGTCGTACTCGCCGATGATGTCGAGCAGTGCGTAGGGCGGATCGGGCATCTTGCGCGCCGTCATGCCCGGCTTCAGGACGACGTTGATCTCCAGGCTGAGGAGATCGTCGAAGATCCGCTGGGCGGTTTCCATGCGGCGTCGCCCGGTTCCTACTGCCGGATGTCGTTGATGAGGGCCTGGCCGAGCTTGAGGATCGCGTTCAGGTTGTCGGGGAGGACGGCCAGGCTCGTCTGGACCTGCTGGGCGTGGAACGCGCGGATCGCCTCGTCGTCCTTCAACTCGGGTGAGATGACGTTGGTCACGTCGCCGTCGACCAGGTCGAAGATCGTCACGATCGCCTTGGTGATCGGCTCGGCGCCGGGATCGAACTCGGTCTTCGTGCGGTTGTCCTTCTGTGTGAGCCGCACCGTGACGTTCTCCACGGCCGTCACGACCTTGATCTCCGTGAGCTCCTCGAAGATGGCCGTGAGCCGCTGCAGGATCGACGGGTTGCTCGTACCTTGACCGTCCGCCATCGCGTGCCTCCTCGACTGGTGCCGCGGCATCCTACGGCCTCGCCCCTCGTTTGCTCCGCGAAAGTGGTACCTCAGAGGGCCAATGGCGCGGATCAAACCGTTAGTGAATCCACCCTCGGTACCTTTGGCCGTATGGTCCTGGAGTTGTCGCAGGTACGGCGGACGTTCGGCCGGGTCGTGGCGTTGTCCGACCTGAGCTTCTCGGTTCCGGCCGGCTCGGTGACGGTGCTCCTGGGGCCCAACGGCGCCGGGAAGACCACGGCCCTGCGCGTCATCACGGGCGCGCTGCGGACCGAGGCGGGGACGGTCCGGGTGTTCGGGCTCGATCCCACCGGCGCCGACGGCGAGGAGGTGCGGCGCCGCTGTGGGGTCGTGGCGGCCAAGCCGGCCCTCTACGACCGCCTGACGGGGCGGGACAACCTGCGCTACGCCGCCGAGCTGTTCGGCGTGGGCGCGCGGGCGCCGATCGACGAGGCGGCCGCCCGCTTCGGCATCCAGGACGCCCTCGGGCTCAAGGTGGGCGGGTACTCGACGGGTATGAAGTCCCGGCTGGCACTGGCCCGGTCGATCCTGCACAACCCCGACCTGCTGCTGCTCGACGAGCCGACGTCCGGCCTCGACCCCGAGTCGTCGCATGCCGTGCTGTCGCTCATCGACGAGCTGGCGGCGGGCGGCAAGACGGTCGTGATGTCGACCCACCTGCTGCTCGAGGCCGAGGGGCTCGCCGACCAGGTCGTGATGATCGACCACGGAGCGGACGTGGTGTCGGGCCCGCCCGACGAGCTCGTCCGGCGCTACTTCCCCCGGCCGCGGGTCGTGTTCGACGCGGAGGACCGCCTGCAGCTCGACCGGCTCGCGACCCTGGCCGGCGTGGCCGAGTACGAGCGGGACGGCGCGGCCGCCGTCGTCACCGTCGGCGACGTCGCCGTCGTGCCCGATCTCGTGGCCGCGCTGGTCCGTGACGGCGTGCGGCTGACGCGGGTGGAGCCGGACGAACCGACCCTCGAAGCCCTCTACCTGAAGGTGCGCGCCGCGTGAAGTTCAACAGGAAGCGGATGTGGAGCATCGCCCGCAGCGACCTCCGCCAGCTCAAGGAGAGCCCTGACTTCTGGGCCCCCATGCTGTTGATGGCCACGCTGTTTTTCGTCGTCATCCCGACCGCGCTGCTGTTCGGCATCACCCACCTCGGCAACGTCCAATCGATCCAGAAGGTGTCGACGGCGTTGGACCTGCTGCCGCGACAGGCCCAGGAGGCGGTGCAGGGCGCCGGTCCGGCCGACCGCACCTCGTACGCCCTCGCCGTGTACCTGTTCGCCCCGCTCGCCGTGATCGTGCCGCTCACGATCTCGACGGCCGTCGGCGCCAACACGTTGGTCGGCGAGCGTGAGCGCGGGACCGGCGACTTCCTGGCCCACTCCCCGGCATCGGAGCGGGAGATCTACCTCGGCAAGCTGATCGCCAGCCTGCTGCCCGGCTACGTGACGACGCTCGTCGGCTTCGGCATCTACGCCCTGGCCGTCAACCTCATCGTCGGCCCGAAGGTGGGCGGGTGGTTCTTCCCGACGGCGGACTGGTGGGTGCTCATGCTGTGGGTCATCCCGCCGTTCCTCGCCATCACGCTGTCGGTCGTGCTGCGCCTGTCGGCGCGGGTCAAGAGCGCGGCCGCCGCGCAGCAGGCGTCGGGTCTGGTGAGCCTTCCGCTCATCGTCTTGTCCTACGCCCTTTCCAGCGGCGCCATCACCAGCGCGGGAGGCGCCGGATTGGTGGTCGGCACACTCGCCTGGCTGGCCGCCGGGCTGGGCCTGCTGCGGGGTGCCCGGGCCGTGACCAGACCCCGCCTACTCGGCGTCGACGCGCAGTAGCCCGGCGCCGTCGGCGGCACGAAGGCGCCAGCCCTCACGGAGCACTCCGGACACCGTGAGGGCGACGGCGCAGCCGCCGAAGCCGGCGCCCGTGAGGCGCGCGCCGTAGACACCGGGGGTGGCGAGCAGGCGGTCGACGAGGGCGTCGAGGGCCGGCGTCGAGACCTCGAAATCGTCGCGCAGGCTGCAGTGGCTCTCACGCATGAGGGCGCCCGCCCCCGCGAGGTCACCGGCGCGGAGCCGGGCCGCGAACTCGAGCACCCGGGCGTTCTCGGACACGACGTGGCGCGCCCGACGCTGCAGGATCGGATCGAGCACCACGAGGTCGGCGAGCGACGCGTCCCGCAAAGGCCCGACGATCGCCTCGGCCGCGTCGCACTGGGCGCGCCGTTGCGCATAGGCCGACCCGGCGAGGGTGCGCGGCTGGCCGGAGTGGACGGCCACCACGTCGACGCCCTCCGCTATGGGCACGGGGGTGACCTCGTCCGACCTGCAGTCGATGAGCAGCGCGTGGCCGGCCACGCCGGCGGCCGACGCCAGCTGGTCCATGAGACCGGACGGGACACCGGTCGCCCGGTGCTCGGCCCGCTGGCACGCCCGCGCCAGCTCGAGCGGCGAGCCGGCGAAGCCGATGGCCAAGGCGACGGCCACCTCGAGGGCCGCGCTCGACGACAGGCCGGCGCCGACGGGGATGGTCGTGCGCACGGTGCCCGTCCCGGCGGCGTCCGGTCGCACAACGGCCACGACGCCGTCCACGTAGCGCGCCCAGTGCGGGTCGTCGGTGTGGTCGGAGGTGAGCCGCACGCCGTCGCCGCCCCCGGGCCGGAAGTCCACGACCGTCTCGAGATCGATCGCCATGGGCAGCACCCACCCGCCCGTGTAGTCGGTGTGGTCGCCGATGAGGTTCACCCGCCCGGGGGCGCGTGCCGCGCTCATCGGCGGGTCACGCCTTGATCGCCCAGTCGCCCACGTTCCAGGTGAAGCTGTCGATGGTGGCATTGGGCTTCGGGCCGACCAGGGCGCGCTTGTACCCGATCTGCACCGTGCGCTGGAAGAGGGGGATCGAGGACACGACATCCTGGGCGAGGGTGCGGTCGGCCTGGTTGTACAGGCTCCTACGGGCCGCCGGGTCGAGCTCGGCGTCCGCCCTGCGGATCGTGTCCGTCAGTGCCTGGTTCTGGACCAGCGTGAAGTTCTGCCCGGCCGGGGGGAGCCGGTCGCCGCGCCAGAAGGTCTGGCCGGCCGGGTCCGGCCCGCCCGTCCAGGCGAACAGGACGGTCTGGAAGTTGTACGCCGTCGCCGTCGGGGTGACGTTCCGCGAGAGCCCGGTCCCGGACGTGTCGATCTTCACGTCGATGCCCGCCTTCTTGAGCTCGCTCTTGATGATCTCCGCCGACTGGACCCGGGCATCGTTGGTGCCGTTGACCGCCAGATCGAACGACAGGCGGACGTCACCCTTGGCGCGAACCCCGTCCGCCTGGAGGCGGTACCCGGCGTCGTCGAGCATGCGCCCGGCCAGGACAAGGTCGCCCCGCTCCGGGTAGACCCGCCAGTTCGGTTCGTAGCCCTGCTGGTTGGTCATGTAGAAGACGCTGTTGAGGACGGCCGCGCTCGAGTTGATCGGCTTCACGAGTTGGTCGACGATCTGCTGGCGCGGAAGGGCGGTAGCGATCGCCTTGCGGACGACGACATCGTTGAGGCCGGTGACGTCGGTCTTGAAGTCGAGGTGTTCCCAACTGCTGCCGAGGGCCGACTCGAAGGTGGCCGACCCCTCGATCGCCACCTTTTGCGCGGCGGTGATCGTGGTCGGGTAGATCACGTCGACACCGCCGGTCCGCAGCTCGTTCACCTGGCCGTCGATGTCACCGATCGACCGGAACACGATCTTGTCGAGCTTGGGCCTCGGTCCCCAATACGCGTCGTTGCGGACCATCTCGAGGCTGACGGTGGGTGTGAAGCCCTTCACGAGGAACGGACCGCTGCCGACCGGCTGTTCGGGCTGCTGGCCCGGGACGCAGATGCAGGACTTCCAGAATTCCTTGAAGTCGGCATTCTGCAGGATGTGCTTTGGGAGCGCGGCGCCGTTGGCTCCCGACCAGATCTGCCGCCATGCCGGGTAGGGCTCCGTGAAGGCCATGTCGAACTGCTTGCGGTCGCCGCCGATCGTGAAGGCCCGGATCTTGTTGAACCCCTCACGTGTGATCACCGCGTTGTCGGGGTTGGTGATCATCGACCACGTGAACTCGAAGTCGTCGGCCGTGACCGGCACGTTGTCCGACCAGCGGGCGTCCCTCTTGATCGTGCAGCTAACCGTGAAGGGTGCGGTCCCGTCGGGCCTGCGCTCGCGGCAGTCGCCGTCGAACAGCCACGGCTCGAAGGTGAGCTCGGGCGTGATCCGGTACCCGCGGGCCAGCGCGATCGCCGCGGTGCGGGTGGTGCCGACGTTCGACGTCGGCCGCAGCGAGCTCAGGTCGGCGGGGAAGGACGTGGCCTCGATGCCGACGGTCACGGTCCCTCCGTCCTGGGTGGCGACGGCCCCGGACGACGGCTGCGTCGGCGTGGCGGCGTCGTCGGAGCTCCCGCACGCCGCCGCCACCATGAACACGGTCAGTGCGAGAAAGAGAGAACGGCGCATGAGGCCCTACCTCCTGATCGGTAGCTTGACATCGAAGGCATCACGGAGCCCGTCGCCGAGGAAGCTGATGGCGAGCGCGGTGAGAAAGATCGCCAAGCCGGGGAAGACGGCGAGCCACGGGTACAGCTCCATCGAGGAAACCGACCCCGACAGCATCCGCCCCCATGACGCGGCGGGCGGCTGGGCTCCGAACCCGAGGAACGACAGCGCGCTCTCGGTGAGGATCGCAGCCACGACCGCCAGCGTGGCGGCCACCAGTATCGACCCCGCCGCGTTGGGCACGATGTGGCGAACGATGATGCGGCGGTCCGACGCCCCGGCCGCTCGGGCCGCCTCGACGAACTCGGCGTCCCGCAACTGGTAGACGGCGCCCCGCACGATGCGTGCGATCGGCGCCCACATCCAAAGCGCGAGGATGAGCATCACACGCAACGTCCCCGTCATCCGCACCGGCCCGACGTTCTCGACCGATGACAGCACGATGGCGGCGACGATCAACGGGATGATGAGCACGACATCGACGACGCGCATGAGGACCTCGTCCACCCGGCCGCGGTAGTACCCGGCGACCACGCCGACGGCGGTCCCGATCAGCGTCGACAGGGCGGCGACACCCGCGCCCACCGCGAGCGAGATCTGCCCACCCCGGAGCACGCGTGCGAGCTGGTCCCGCCCGAGCTCGTCGGTACCGAACGGATGCGACAGCGACGGACCGGCGGCGGTTCGGCCCAGGGTCAGGCGGTCGGGATCAGCGACGAAATGCGCTCCGACGTAGCACGCGAGGGCGGCGAAGACGAGAAAGGCGGCGCCGGCCATCGCACGCTTCTGGCGGAGCAACCGGCGCGTGAACTCGGGCCACGCCGTCGTGACGGCCGCCCCGGCGACGCCCGTGGTGGGCACCGTGACATGCGTGACGGCGGCGCTCACCGCTCGGCCGTCCGCGGGGCGATGAAGCCGTAGGTGAGATCGGCGAACAGGTTGACGATCACGACGGCGACGGCGACGACGGCCATCCACGCCAACAGCACAGGGTAGTCGCTGGCGCCGACGGCCTGGATGAACACCGTGCCCATGCCGGGCCACGAAAAGACCTGCTCGGTCACGATCGCACCGCCCACCAGCGCGGCGACGCTCAGCGAGGTGACGGTCACGAACGGGATCAACGCGTTGCGGAGCGCGTGCTTCATGATCACGCGTCGTTCGGCAAGGCCGTTGGCGCGGGCGGTCCGCAGGTAGTCCGCCGAGAGGACATCGAGCATGCTCGACCGCTGGAAGCGGCTCCACGCCGCGATGTTGGCGAGCGAAAGGGTGAGCACGGGCAGGGCCATGTGCCGCAGAAGGTCGAGGAGCTCGCCCTCCTGGCCGGTCGTGTGCTTCCCGCCGACATAGAAGACCCGCACACCCCAGGCATCGGCCGGAAGGACCACCAGGACGAGTTGCAGGACGATGCCGAACCAGAACAGCGGCATGGCCAGGCCGAAGTAGGCGAAGCCGGTGATGGCGTGGTCGACCGCCGAGTTGTGGCGCAGCGCCGCCCAGACACCGACGGCCAAGGCGATCGGGACCGACACGAGGATGGCGCCGAGCAGCAGCAGCAAGGAGTTGGGGAGGGCGGTGCCGATGACGCTCTTGACCGAACGGCCGCTGTCGTAGGAGGTCCCCCAGTCCCCACGCACGAAGTCGCCCAGCCAGTGGGCGTAGCGGACCGGCAACGGCCGATCGAGGTGGTACTCGTCGGTCAGCTGGGCGATCGTGGCCGGGTCGGCGGAGGGGTTCTGCCGGATCCGGGCCAGCGGATCACCGCGCACATTGACGAGTGCGAACACGGCGATGGTGGCCAGAACGACGACGGGGATGGCGAGCAGGACTCGCCGAACGACGAAGCCGAGCACCGGGAGTGCACCGATCCGTCAGGCGATGTACTTGCCGAGGCCGTCGGGCCCATCTGGACTGCTGGCGATCAGGTCGAGGGCCGCCTGCACGCGCGACACGTCGGGGTGCTCGGCGATGTAGGTGGCAATGGCGGCCGCCACGCGCGGTGTCGCAAAGGACGTGCCCGTCCACCTCGCATACCCCTCGAAGATGCGTGCGTCGGTGATGACGCCCGCGGCGCCGGGGTCCCACTCACCCGAGACGTACAAGCCTTCGATGTCGGTACCCTCGGTCGAGGCGTCCACCCAATCCCCGAAGTTGCTGTAATCCGCGCGCCTGAGGCTCCCGCGGGAGTCCTTCTCGACGGCACCGACGCCGATGACGCGCTCGTCGGCCGCCGGGTAGAACCTGCGGTCGACTCCTTGGTTGCCGGCCGCCGCGACGACGACCACGTCGTTCCGCTCGCAGACCTGCAGTGCCTCGTCGAGACCTGGCGGCGGCACGTCGAACTCCGTGAAGCAGCCGAGGGAGAGGTTGATGATCTGGCACGGCTTCTCGCCCTGCCGTGCCGTCCGCCGGGCCAGCATGGCGATCATCCCGCAGATCGTTGCGGCGTCGCCCACCCCGTCCGGGTCGAGGCCGGCCTCGGGGTTGAGGGAGACGAACGGCGCATGCTTGCGGATCACGCCGGCCACGAACGTGCCGTGGCCGGCTTCGGCATCGAGGAAACGGTCGCCGTCGGCGGTGAGGACATCGACGTCGTCGGGGTTGAGGACGAAACTCCCCGCCAGGAGTGGGTGCTGATCGGCGTTGGCGTCGAAGCCGGTGTCGATGACGCCGACCGTCAGCGACGCCGCGGCCTCGCCGTCCAAAGGACTCCGGAGCCCGAGCCTCTCCGCTTCGTCCGGGCTGATCGGCTCCGGATCCCTGGCCGGCTCACCCCCCCACCACGACTCCCCGAGCACGACGTAGTTCGGGGCGAGCGCGTTCGCCCGCCGCAGCGAGACTTCGTCGCGCGACTTGAGGTCGCCGATGCACGCCCGGACGCTCTGGTCAGGTGGCAGGAACAGGCGCCGGAGCTTGAGCACCCTCAGGTTGGGCTCGAGCATTCGTGCCGGCTGGCGCGCGTTCCGCGCATGCTTCCGTGACGCCAGCTCGTTCGTCGCCCAGATGTCGGTCCGCTTGGCGCCGTACTGGTCGATCAGGATCTTCTCCACCGCCGGTGCGTCCTCGCGCGCGTAGAGGCACTGCCTCGGGCGGAAGAGATAGCCGTTGTCGGCATCCTCCTGGAGCTCGACGTCGTGCCGATCGCGGAGCAGCGCGAGTCGACGCTTCTTCCGCTCGTCGCGGGCGCCTTTGTCCAGCTTGCCTCGCTTGGCCATGGTGCCTGTCCCCCCCGGGAGTCATCCCTCCGCCGCTAGGAGCCTTCGCCCCGGCGCCGTGATACGCGATCTTCTCACCGTCTGGCGATTTCTGCCTTACGATCGGTCACGCGTGGTACAGGTTCAGACGGTGCCGGCCTCCGAGGGGGACGCCGGGCCGGCGGGCACCGTGGCGCCGGCGGACGAGGCGAGCAAGGCATTTGCCCTCGCGTCCTCGGATCCCCGTGGGGCGCAGGCCCTGGCCCTCACCGCCCTGGCGCTCGCGCGCCAGCGCGGAGATCTCCGTGCGGCCGCGATCGCGAAACGGACCATGGGAGTCGCCGCCGTCCATCTCAGCGACAGCCGAGCCGCGATCACCCACCTGCGCCAGGCCATCCGGCTCGCGGAAACGGCCGGCGACCCGCTGCTGGCCAGTCAGGCGCGGCTCAGCCTGACGACGGCGTTGACGCACGCCGGTGCGATCCGTCGCGCGCTGCAGGAGGCCGACCGCGCCGCACCCGTGCTGGGCGGCGTGGAAAGGGCGGCCCTGGAAATGCAGCGCGCGTCGATCCTTCACCGGCTGGGGCGACTCGGGGAAGCACGAGAGGGCTACCAGCGCGCCCTGCCGGTGATCCGGCGGTCGGGTGACACGCTGCGAGAGGCGCGCCTGCTGAACAACCGTGGTCTGTTCCACCTCGACTCCGGCGACTTCGCGGGGGCCGAGCGTGACCTCCGCCAGGCCCACGGCCTGTTTCTCTCGTCCGGGCACCGGTTGTCGGCGGCCGGTTCCCTCCGCAACCTCGGGCAGGTCGCCGCCCGGCGTGGAGACGTCCCGGCCGCCCTGGCCCGCATCGACGAGGCGGACGGCGAGTTCCGCGCCCTCGGCGTGCCCCTCGCCTTCCCGAACGACCGGGCCTGGCTCCTTCTGTCGGTGCGGCTTGTTGCCGAGGCTCGCGAGTGCGTCGAGGAAAGCGTCGCCCGGCTCGCGGCCGGCCGCATGGCCGCGTCACTCGCCGAGGGGCGCCTGATCCTCGCCGAGACGGCGCTGCTGCAGGGTGACATCCCGACGGCGCGCGAGGCGGCCGACCTCGCCCTGCAGGCGTTCCGGCGCCATGGCCGCCTCGCATGGGCGCACCTGGCGCGCTACGCGCTGCTCCGCATCGACTGGGAGGACGGCAAGCGGTCCGAGGCGATGAGACGGGCGGCCCGGCGGGTCGCCGACCAGCTGGAGGCCGACGGGTGGTGGGCCGCGGGCATCGACGCCCGGCTGACGGCGGCGCAGATCGCGCTCGAAGCCGGCCGCGACGACCTCGCCGCCCGCGACCTCGAGCAGCTGAGCCGGGCGCGCCGGCGCGGACCGGTCCGGGTGCGCGCCCAGGCCTGGCACGCCGAAGCCCTCCTCCGCCACTCGCGCGGGGACCGACGGGGCGCGATGCGGGCCGTGGCCGCCGGGCTCGACGCGGTCGAGGAGCACCGCGCCACCCTCGGCGCGACCGAATTGCGCGTCCACGCCAGCGGGCACGGGGAGCAGCTCGCCGCCTTCGGGCTCCGGCTCGCCATCAGGTCGGCACGGGCCGTCGATGTGCTCCGTTGGGCGGAACGATGGCGGGCCCGGGCGCTCTCGGCGCCGCCCGTGCGGCCTCCGAAGGACCCGGCGCTGGCCGCTGACCAGGCGGAGCTGCGCTCCGTGGTGGCGCAGATCGAACAGGCGGCCCTTGCGAACCGGAGCACGACCCGGCTGACGGCGCATCAGGTCCGGCTCGAGCGGGCGATCGTCGAGCGCTGCCGGCGGACGGCGGCGACGGGCGACACCCCTGGTTCAGGCTTCGGCCTCGAAGAGTTGCACGAGGCGCTCGGCGAGCGAGCGCTCCTCGAGCTGGTGGTGGACGACGGCGCACTCTTCGCCGTGGTCGTCGCCGGAGGGCGGTGCCACTTCCAGCCGCTCGGCGACGTGGCGGGCGTGGACGCCGAGGCGGCGGCGTTGCGGTTCGCCCTGCTCCGGATGGCGACCAACCGCGGGTCCGAGGCGGCCCGCAACGCCGCGTTCGAGGCCTCCCGGTACGCGGCGCGGAAGATCGAGGACATCCTGATCGCGCCGGTGGCGGCCGCCGTCGGCGAGCGGGAGTTGGTGCTGGTCCCCACGGGAACGCTCCACGCCCTGCCGTGGTCACTCCTCCCGTTCTGCGCCGATCGGGCCGTCGCGGTGGCGCCGTCGGCGGCGCTGTGGCAGCGGGCGGCGACCGGGACCTCACGCACCGGAGAACGGGTCGTGCTCGTGGCCGGGCCGCGGCTGTCGTGGAGCGATGACGAAGTCCGCACACTGGCTTCCGGCTACCGGGACCCGACGGTCCTCGCCGGCGAGGGCGCCACCGCGAGCGCCGTGATGGAGGCCATGGAGGGAGCGACGATGCTGCACGTTGCCGCCCATGGCACGTACCGGGCGGACAACCCTCTCTTCTCGGCGCTGCAGCTGTTCGACGGACCGCTCAACGTGTTCGACCTCGAAGGCCTCGATGCGGTGCCAGACGTGGTGGTGCTGGCCGCATGCGAGTCGGGTCGGCCCCGCGTCTATCCCGGCGACGAGCTCATGGGCCTCGCCTCGGCGTTGCTCTCACTCGGCGCCAGGACGCTGGTGGCATGCGTGAACGTCGTGCCCGACGAGGCGGCTCGGTCCCTCATGGTCGCGTTCCACGAGGAGCTCCGGCGCGGTGTGGCGCCCGCTCGGGCTCTGGCCCGGGCCCGAGGCCTGATCGACGCCTCGGATGCCCAGGGCGTCGCCGCCGGGGCCGCGTTCGTCTGCTTCGGCAGCGGATAGGCATCCCAGCGGACCCGATCTGCCGTCTCCTACCATCGCACCGTGCTGGGGGGGATGAGCGACGGGGAGTTGCTGCTCCTGGCGCGGGATGGGGACTCCGACGCCTGGCATGCCCTCGTCGACCGGCTGGGCAACCGTGTCTTTGCGGTGGCGCGTGCCCACGGCCTCGGGCGCGCCGACGCCGAGGACGTGAGCCAGATCGCCTGGTACCGGTTGCTGACCCACATCAACGAGATCCGTGATCCCGAGCGGGTGGGCGCGTGGCTCGCCACAACCGCCCGCAACGAGAGCCTGCGGGTGCTCAAACGCCACGGGCGGCAGATCCCGAGCGACGACGAGGAGGCGTTCGAGCAGGCGGACGAGCGGTCGCCGTCACCCGATGCCCGGCTGCTGGCCGACGAGCGCCAGCTCGCCGTATGGGAGGCGCTGGCCCGCCTTCCTCCCCACTGCCAACGCCTGCTCCGGCTGTTCATGGTCGACCCCCCGCCGTCCTACGAGGAGGTCACCGCTGCCCTCGACATGCCCATCGGCAGCGTCGGGCCGACTCGCCAACGCTGTCTCGCGAAGCTGAAGGACCGGTTGGATGGTATCAGCGGCTCGGGGGAAGGCTCTGGGCCTTAGGAGGAACCCGCATGTCAGACGAAGCGACGAGCGAAGACGAGGAGACCCGCCTGCTGGGTGCGCTCCGTTGGGCCGGCGAGCTGGACGGCGCGCCCGTCGAGACGCTCGTCGCCGCCAAGGCCGAGTTCTCCCTCCGCACGCTCGACGCCGAGTTGGCGGAGCTGGCCTACGACTCGCACCTCGACGACCAGGCCCTCGCCGGGGTGCGCACGGGGGAACCGACCGCCCGGTTGCTCACGTTCGAATCTCCCCGGTTGAGCGTCGAGGTCCAGGCCTTCGAAGCCGAATCCGACGGGCCCAGCCTGCAGGGTCAGTTGGTGCCGCCTCAACCCGGGCGGGTCGAGGTGCGCCACGCGGGCGGGACGGTAACCGCCGAGACCGATGCCCTGGGACGATTCGCGATTAGCGGCCTCTCACGCGGGCCGATGCGCCTCCGCTGCGAAGGCCTCGGGGAGCCACAGTCGGTCGTCGTCACCGACTGGATCCTGGTCTAGTGCCCCGAAGGGCACGAGCTTTCGCCTGTCCGGAGGCACGCACCACCCGTTCGAGGCCGTCCAGGATCAGGTCGAGGCCGAACTCGAACTCGTGGCCGAAGTCGTAACCGGGTCGGAGGACGTGCTCGACGGCCAGCTCGGTCAGGTGCGGGTAGTCGCCGGCCGGAGCCTGCTCGAGGATCTCCTGGGCGAGATCGGCCGTCTGTTCGCCGGCCTCGAACGGCAGGGTCGCCTCCTGGAGCGCGAACCCGTAGGTGTAGCTGTCGATGGCGGCGTAGGCGTGCGCGGTCATCTCGATCGAGAAGCCGGCGCCCCGGAGCACTCCCAGGAC
>JBOGIC010000223.1:0-5463 GCA_050744985.1 Acidimicrobiales bacterium | reverse complement strand
GGTGAACGCCGCAAGCACGTGGGTCGTCGGGTGCGGAACGCGGGCGGCCAAGAGTCTCGCCAAGGTGCCCTGGCGGTTGACCGGTCCTCTCCCTCTCCTCCCCCAGCGGCGCATGCGGCTGCTCCTTGGCGCCCCGCCGCTCGGTGGTGACGGCGTGTGGTCGGCGCTCGATCCCCGGGCAACCTATGACCAGGAACCCTCGCCGGCGCTCGTCGGCCTGGCCCTCGACGCGGCGCGGGAGGCAGCCGGATTGCGGCTGGAAAGGCTCGAGGCGCGCGCCAGCGACGCCGGCTCGCGGTTCGCCGGCTGGGTGAACCAGTACCCGGGCGAGCATTACCGGTTGCTCGCCGCGTTCTGTCGCGTGATGCGTCCCCGTACGATCGTCGAGATCGGCACGTACACGGGTGCGAGCGCCCTCGCCCTGGTGGAGGCCTCCGCCGCCGACGCCCGCGTCGTGACCTATGACATCATCCCGGCCGCCGAGATCGAGGGCTCGCTGCTTGCCGAGGCTGATTTCGCCGACGGCCGACTGGAGCAGCGGATCGGCGACCTGGCCCAGCCTGCGTTCTGGGCCTCCGAGCAGGAGCTCTTCGGTGAGGCCGACATCGTGTTCCTCGACGGCCCGAAGGATGGGGTCTTCGAGCCGCACATGCTCGAGAAGCTGGCGAATCTGGACCGGACGCGGCCCTTCCTCCTGGTTGTCGATGACATCCGCTTCCTCGAAATGCTCGAGCCCTGGGCCCGGTTCCCCTCGCCGAAGCTCGACCTCACCTCGTTCGGGCACTGGTCAGGCACCGGCGTGGCGCTGGTCGGAGAGTGAGCCACACCCCTACAAGGATCGTCGCCCTCGTGTCCTTTCGGGACGAGGAGCCGGTTCTCCCCTATCTGCTGGCATCGCTCGAGTCGTTGGTGGACGGGATCGTCGCCATGGACGACGGATCGACCGACGACGGCGCCGCTCGGCTCCGGTCGTCCGGCGCGATCGTCGTCCCGGCCCCGCCCGGCACGACGTTCGGGCAGCGCCGGCAGCTCCTTCTCGAGGAGGGGCGCCGCCGCCGCGGCACCCACTTCGTCGTCGTCGACGCCGACGAGGCGTTCACCGCCACGTTGTCCCGCAAGGGCCGGCACCTCATCGAGGCGCTCGCGCCGGGGGATGCGATGGGCCTGCCGTTCTACACCCTGTGGAAGGGAGCGCAGCGCTACCGGGCCGGCCGCGAATACGACCTCCCCATCTGGACCGTCTTCGCCGACGACGGCGTGAGCGCGCACCCGGACGCGAGGATCCACGAGGCACGGATCCCACCCGGCCTCGCTGGCGGGCGCCGCGTCCTCCCCGCCGCCCAGGGCGGGATGGTCCACCTCCAGTTCGTGTCGTGGGACCGGGCCCAGGTCAAGCAGGCGTGGTACCGGTGCAAGGAGCGCCTCGACGGCGCCTCGCCCCTCCGCGTGAATGCCCGCTATCTACTGACGCTGGATGGGCCGCTCGTGCGCTCACGTCCCATCGATCCGGCGTGGGTCTCGCACCTCCCGTCGCTGGAAACCCTGGAGTCCCGCGACGCCGGATGGCAGCTCGACCAGCTCCTCAACTGGTTCGACCGCTACACGCCGGCCTACTTCGAGCCGTTGCAGATCTGGCACGTGCCTGTGCTGCGGCAGGCCTTCGAGGCCGCCGAGGGTCGTCCACCCCGACCGGCCCGGTTCACCCCGCACCTCGCCCGCTTCGCCGGCGATGTGTACGGGAGCACTCGGGCGGTAGCTCGGCGGATCGTTCGCTGGCTTCGCTGACCGCTTTACTCCGCGGGATTGGCCCTTGGAGGGCCCGTTTGCGCGAGTTGATCGCCGGGTTCAGCCGGCGGATCGCTCGCCGGCGTCGCTGACCGCACTCACGGTCGCGTGGCGAGCCAACAGGGCGAAGCTGGCGTTCGTGGCGACGAGTTGCTCGAAGCGCCCGCACCCCGAGATCACGCCGCGCTCCAACAGGTAGATCCGGTCGACGTTGCGCACGGTGCTGAGCCGGTGCGTCACCGTGACAACCGTCAGGTCGCGTTGCAGTGAGTCGATCGTCTCGGTGATGCGGGCCTCGGTCGCCCCGTCGAGGGACGACGTGGCCTCGTCGAGAACGAGCACCGCCGGCCGGTGATACAGGGCCCGGGCCAGGCCGACGCGCTGGCGCTGCCCGCCCGACAACCGGACGCCCCGCTCGCCCAGCCGGGTCTCGAGGCCTTCCGGCATCGACCGCACCACGTCGGTGAGCTCGGCCAGGTCCAGAGCCCGCCTCACCTCGGCGTCGTCGATCTCCTCGGGGGCGACGCCCAGGGCCACGTTCGCCCGCAACGACTCGTCCAGGAGGACGACGTCCTGGGGCACGTACCCGATCGACCGCTGCCAGGCGGTGCGGACTTCGTCGATCGGCTTCCCGCCCACCCGTACGCCGCCGTCCACCGGGTCGAGGAGGCCGAGGAGGATGTCGAGCAGCGTGCTCTTGCCCGCCCCGGACGGGCCGACGAAGGCCACAGACTCACCCGCCTCGATGCGGAAGGACACGTCGTCGAGCACCGGCTCGCTGTCGGGCTCGTAGGAGAACCGCACGCCGTCGAACTCCACGTCCCCGCCCGGCTGGGGCTCCTGCATCTCCGGGCCTGCGTCCTCGGGGGCCTCGGTCTCGAGCAGCGCAAGATCGGCGGCGATCCGGTCGGCGGCGGGCTGACCGGACTTGATGGCCGCCAGCGAGACCAGCACCCGGTTGAGGCATGGGAGCAGCCGCAGGCCGGCGAGCACGAACAGGCTGAGCAGGGCCGTCGCGCTGGCGGGCGACCGGACGGAGTAGAGGGCCCCGGCCAGCACGGCGACCCCGCTGACCAGCGCGATCTCCAGGTAATAGCGGGGGGTGTTGTGCAGAAGGATCATGGTGCGGAACCGCCGGGCCACGGCCTTCTTGATCCGGAACAACTCCTCTACGAAGACCGCCTCGCTGTGCCGGAGCTTGATCTCCTTGGCCGCCGCCACGCTCTGCTGGACGAGCCGGTACGACTCCCCGACCTGCCGCTGTATCTCGAGGCCGGCCGCCCGCGCCCGCCCGTGGATCAGCCGTTGGTACCCGAGCGACACGACGGCGAAATAGATCCCGGCGCAGACGGCGACGATGGGCTCGACGACCAGCAGGACGATGGCGATGACGGCGATCAGGACGATGTCGGCGCACCCGCCGACGAAGGCCACGAGGGCCTCCTGGTAGACGCGCCGGATGTCGTCGTGGACGGTTCGCTGCAACTCCGCGGAGTTTCGTCCGAGGTGGAACCGGTACGGCGCCCGCAGGTACGCCTGCAGCAGGCGACGGCCCATCGCCGCCTCGTTCTGGAGGAGCACGCCGATGTTCCAGCGGAGGTAGAGCAGCGAGGCGATGCCCTTGACGATGAACGCACCCAGCGCGATCACGGCGAGGACGGCGGCGACGGCCAGCGGGGTGGGGTCGGTCAGACGGCTGCTGACCCAGTGGGCCGAGGACGGGATCGTCCCGCTCTCGGCCTGGGTGAGGGTCTGGACGAGCGGGAGCATCACGAGCAGCCCGACCGCCTCGATGGCGGCGACGCCGATGGCGCCGAACACGGACGCCACCAGACGCCGCCGGGTCCGGCGGTCGAGCAGCGGCCAGATGCGCCTGGCGAACTCGGTCACCCTGTATGTATCGACCCGCTGGCGTGGGCGATTGAGCGTCCCTCCTCAATCCGTCCCCGGGGCACGCCGATAACTCCAGCGTGGAACCGGTTCACTGCGTAATCGTCGCGTTCCATGACCCCAACCCCCTGGCCCGACTGCTCGGGACGCTCGCGCACCCCGGCGTCGACGCCCTCGTGGTGAACGTCGAGGCGGATCCGGCCGTCGCCGCCGTCGCGGCCACCGCGGGGGTCGGGCACCTCGCCCTCGATGGCAACCCGGGCTACGCCGCCGCGGTGAACGCGGGGGCGGAGCGCTTCGACGACGGCCTCGTCGTCTTCATGAACGACGACCTCGAGGCCAGCGCCGAGCACGTGCTCGCCCTGGCGTCGGTGGTCGGCTCCGGAGAGGCAGACGTGGCCATGCCCGCGGTCGTCAACGGGGCGGGCCACACCGAGGGCGTGATCCTCGCGCTCCCGACGCCGGCGTCGCTGGCGTGGGAATGGCTGCTGCTGCCCGATGCGCCCGTCCCGTGGATGAACGGCCATGTGCAGGTCGAGAAGTGGCGGCGTCCGGACCGCCCCGAGCGGGTTGACGCGGCCTCGGCCTTCATGGTGGCCACGTCCGCCCGCCTGCTCCATCAGGTGCCGCTCCCGGTCGAGTACTTCCTCTACTGGGAGGAATCGGAGTGGTTCTGGTGGCTGCAGAAGGCGGGTGCCGTCGTGCAGGTGCGGCCCGACGTGGTCGTGCGCCACGGCGGGGGACGGGAGGACGTCCGCCCCGACAAGTCCCGTCTCATGGCCCGCAACGCCGTGCGCTGCGTCCGCCGCACGCAGGGCCGGATGGCGGCCGCCCTTGCCGTCCCGGTCGTGGTGGCGTGGAACCTCCGGCTGGTCGTCACGGCCGCCGTCCACCGGCGCGAGTTCCTGGGAGCCCGCCTCGCCGGCCTGCGGGCGGCGGTGGGCGCGTGGACCGAGGTGGCGCGATGACCGTGCTGCTCGTCGACTGGCTCGGCCGGGGCGGCGTCGCCCAGTACAGCGACGCCTGGGTGCACGAGCTGCGGGAGGCCGGGCACGACGTGGCGGTGGTTACGCGTCCCGGGCGCGAGCTGGCCCCCACGGAGCCGGTGGCCGTCGCCCGACGGGGCGGCAAGCTGGCGGCTCACCGCCACGTGGTCGACGCCGCGACACACGCCATCGACGCCCTGCACCCGTCGACCGTCGTCGTGCAGAACTTCCTCATCCCGGCGATGGAGTGGAAGGTCCACCGGGCCGCCCGCCGGGCCGGAGCCCGCACGGTCTTCGTCGTCCACGACCACCGGCTCCACAGCCGCCGGGCGGGCGTGCACTTCGGGCTCGACCGTTGCGTCCGGGCCGCCGATGTCGTCGTCGCCCACAGCCACTTCGTCGGCGACGCCGCCGGCGCCAAGGCGGGCCGGACCGACATCACCGTCGTCCCGCTGGGCATCCCCGTCGGACTTCTGGAGCTTCCCCGACCCGGGTCGCCGCCCACCATCCCCGGCGACGGACAGCTGGCGGTGCACTTCGGCGCTCTCCAGCGCAGCTACAAGGGCACGGCGACAGTGGTTGACCTGGCCGGGGCGGGCGTCGCCGGGTGGCGCTTCGCCATCGTCGGGAACGGGGCGCCCGAGCGGGTCCCCGGCGCCCAGGTGATCCGCGGCTTCGTGGACGGCGGCACCCTCGTCTCCGCCGTCGCCAGCTCGCAGGCGACGCTGCTGCCGTACTCCTACGCCACCCAGAGCGGCGCCGTCGCGCTGGCGCAGTCGCTCGGGTCGGTGGTCGTATCCAC
>JBOGIC010000222.1:0-6030 GCA_050744985.1 Acidimicrobiales bacterium | reverse complement strand
GCCGCGACCACCAGCTCGGCCGCCTCGACGACACCGCCGCCGCCCAGGCGGTGGAGGATCTGCGGGAGTGGCCGGGGCAGCGCTTCGGCCACCAACCCCTGCTCGATCGGGTGTGGAGCCTGAGGGCGACGGTACGGGGTTGGGACGCCGCCTACGTGGCGCTGGCGGAGGCCTTGGGCGCCACGCTGCTGACCCTCGATGCGCGCCTCGCAGTCGCCCGGGGACCGCACTGCCGATTCGATGTCGTTGACTGATCGACATCAGAGCAGGGCCCCAAGCGCCGGCGACGCTCAGCGCTGGGCCAGCCCGACCCAATTGCCGCTGGGGTCCTTGACTCCGGAGCTGCGCGGCATGCCGTCGGCGTCGTGGGGTGCGACGACCTCGGTCGCGCCGGCGGCGAGGGCGCGAGCGTGGACCTCGTCGACGCCATCGACGAGCAGGGAGAAGTTCGACGGTCCGGGGCGATCGCGCCGGTCGGGGTCCTCGAGGAGCCAGAGCAGGAAGAAGCTGTCTTGTCCGTGCTCGCCGAACAAGAACGCGCGGGACTCGTGGTGCCGCGTGCGCCGGGCGACCGCGATCTTGAGCTGGACGGGCCGGCAGCGGGAGACGCCAGACCAGCCCTGGGCCAGCCCGACCCAATTGCCACTGGGGTCCTTGACTCCGGAGCTGCGCGGCATGCCGTCGGCGTCGTGGGGCACGACGACCTCGGTTGCACCCGCCGCGAGGGCGCGAGCGTGGACCTCGTCGACGCCATCGACGAGCAGGGAGAAGTTCGCCCTCCCGGGCCGATCACGCCGGTCGGGGTCCTCGAGGAGCCAGAGCAGGAAGAAGCTGTCGTGCCCGTACTCGCCGAACACGAACGCGCTCGAGTCGTGGTGCCGGGTGCGCCGGGCGACCTCGTAGTCGAGGCCGAACGCCTTCTGGTAGAAGGCAACCGACGACGCCAGGCCGCCGACGGCGATCTTGATCTGGACGGGGCGACAACCGGTGTGAACGACTAACACGCGATCGGGCTCGCTCGACCCGCCTACTCGCCCTGGGCCATCGCCTCGGCAATGGCCTGCGCCTTCTTCGGTGGGGTGTGGCTGAAGGCCTCGTCGCGCAGCCAGGTAGCCACGGGGCTGTGCATCATCGCCAGGTTACCCATCTTCCGGGAGTCCTTGACGACGCTCTCATCGCGCGCCTTGCGGCCCTTCTGGTACGCGGCCAGTGCGTCGTCGAGGGGGTCGTCCGAGGTGAGGTGACCGACGAGCGCATCGCAGTCCTGGATGGTCATGCAGGCGCCCATGGAGGCGAAGGGCGTGGTGGCGTGGGCGGAGTCTCCGAGCAGGACCACCCGCCCCTTGACCCACGAGTCGAGCGGCTCGAGCTCCCACGCCTCGGTGCGCACGATGGACTCGTCCGGCGCCGCCTCGACGGCGGCGTGGAGGAGCGCGTACCAGCCGTCGATGTGCTCGAAGATCTTGCCCTTGTCGATCGGCTCGTCCTTGGCCCCGGGCGGCGCCTTCTCGACGACGTACCAGCGCGTCTGGCCGGCGCCGACGTCGGCGACGCCTCCCTTGGACCCGCGTGCCCAGATCTCCACGTGCCGGTTGGGCTTGAGCAGGTCGTGGGAGAACCCGTCGAGCACCCCACCCCATCCGCCGTAGCCGGAGTAGTCGAGCTTGTGGTGGGGGGCGACGTAGTCGCGCACGACCGAGTGGACCCCGTCGCAGCCGATCACCAGATCGCCGCTCGAGCGCTCGCCGTCGCCGAGGACGACGGTGGCCCGACCGTTGTCCTGTTCGACCGCGACGACCTCCGAGCCCATCCGCACCGTGACCTCGCCGAGGAGCTCGATCAGGACCTTCTGCATGTCGCGACGCCGGACGTCGCAGCTGGGCGCGCCGAGCTTGCGGGAGACCTCGCCCACGGGGAGCTCCTCGATCAGGTCGCCCTTCTGGTTGTGGATCTCGGTGAACTCGATCGGCTGCCCGATCCGGGCCGGGTCGTCGAGTCCCAAACCTTGCAGGATCTTGATCGCGTACGACCACAGGGTGAAGCCGGTCGCCCGGCCCGCGAGGTGGTCGTACTTCTCGTGCACCTCGACGTCGACGCCGGCGTTCTTCAACGCCAGGGCGCTGGTGAGCCCGCCGACGCCGCCTCCGACGATCACGACCCGGTTCAGTTCTGCCACGGGAGCCTCCCTTGGACGATGAGGGGGCCGGTCAGGAAGCCGTCGCCGGTCGCTGGCCCCGCAGGTAGTCGGGGTACCACTGGGTGAACGTGAACGCCACCACCAGCGCTTCTCAATGGTGAGCGTAACACTTCGACGTACCGGTCCCAGCGCCACGGTGAAGGCCGGACCCTGTCCGGATGGGCAGTATCAGCTTCCCTCCCCGTGAGATCTCGTCCCTGCCGGGGAGATTCCGCCGGACGTGGAGAAGGCGGTCGATACGACCGTGCCCAGGAGGGGCGCAGCGAAGGCCGCCGCGTACATTCGGGTCGCGATGGCGAGCCTGACCTACGGCGCATCCTACGCCGCCTTCTACGGCGGCTCCCCGCCCCGGGGGAGCGGACCGATGCGCTGTCCCGGGCCAACCGGGCCTTACGTCGGGGTGGGCTCGTCGTCCTGGAGGGCGCGAACTTCGAGTGGATCCTCGACCGCTACCGGGAGCCCAACCGTCCGAAGCTCACGTAGGCCCCAGCCGGGTCCGCCGAGGCGATCCCCGTGCTCGCCACGTGAGCGTGCAGAAAAGCGTACATAGCACGTATTTCTGCACACTCCGGGCGCAGTGCCGGGCCGGCGTGCCTCGGGGCCTCCGCGTCAACCCTTGGCGGGCAGCTTGTACAGGTCCTTGGTGACCTCGCTGACCAGTTGCGTGCGTGGCGTCCACGCCAGCTCGCCGGTGTCGCGCAGCTCCGTGACGGCGTCGACGGGGTCGGGGTCGGCGAAGAACCGCTCGTCGCTGTAGTCGATGGGCCGGCCGGTCGGGTCGGCGGTCCACCACGACGCCTCCAGCGCGATGCCGTTGGGGTCGGTGAAGTAGATGGAGCGCAGGGTGCCGTGGTCGACCACGTCGGTGACCTCGCAGTCGTGCTCCTTCAGGCGGTCACGGAGTCGCAGCAGGGCCTCCTCGTCGGCCAGGGCCAGCGCCAGGTGGTCGAACTGCGAGGCCTGTGGGTAGGGCACGCCGGCCGGCTTGGCGAAGCTGTCGATGGGCTCGCCGAGGTACTCGAAGAACGCCAGGCTGTTGCCGGGCGCGATATCGAAGAAGTAGTGCTTGAAGGCGGGTGTGGCGATGGTCATCACCAGCCGGGCGCCCAAAACGCCGTGGTAGAAGCGGACGGTGGCGTCCATGTCGGAGGTGATCAGCGCGAGGTGGTTGACACCCCGCCAGTACACGTCGTCTTTTGCCGCAGTCATGCGTCCCATTTTACGCCCGACCTAGGTCGGTAGTCCCGACCCCCGGCCTGGGCCGCGCCCGGACAGCGCTCAGGCGCTCGACGTGTGCCAACCCGGCGGCGACCACGAGCGCGACTGCAATGGCGACGGCCGTGGGGCGGAGCCCGGGGTGGTTCGACGTGCGCTCGGTCACCGGGTCCGGTGCCGGCTCCGCCGGCGGGGGCGCCACGGCTGCGTCGAGTTGCACGCGGCCGCGGCAACCGGTGCCACAGTCGATCGACGTGTCGAGCGTCGCCAGCAGCCGGTCGACCGCCGCGGCGGTCGTCAGTCCCTGGCCCATCAGCACGGCGAGGGCGCCGCTGACGTGGGGTGCCGCGAAGGAGGTGCCCGCCAGCCACTCGTGACGCCCGCCGGGCACCGGGGAGAGCACATCCCGACCGGGGCCCTCGCCCGTGCCGCCCGGTGCCACGACGCCCCACTTGGCGTTGCCGAGCGACGTGGAGTAGCCGGTCACATGCCCGTCCGGCCCGGAGGCACCGACGACGAAGGCATCGAGCGCACCGTAGTTCGGGCTCCCCTCCGACACATGATCGTCGTAGTTGCCGGCGGCGATCACCGGGACGGCGCCCCGGCTCCATGCGTACTCGATGGCCGACCGCAGCGGAGTCCCGGTCCGCGCGATGAGCGCGAAGTTGGGATCACCCAGGCTCAGGTTGACGACCCGCGCGCCGTGATCGACGACCCACCGAATGGCGTTGTTGAGGTCCTCGGTGGTGCCGCCCTCCTCCGCCAGCGCCTTGGCCACCACCAAGCGGGCATCGGGGGCCGTGGCGGCGGCGACGCCCGCCACCGCCGTGCCGTGGCCGTCGTGATCGTCGGCGGGCCCCTCGCGGCACGTGCCGTGAAGGCACGTCGCCAGGGCGTCGACCTTGCCGGTGAGGTCGGGGTGACGGGCGTCGACCCCAGTGTCGACGACGCCGATGGTCACCCCTGCGCCGGTCGACCGGGACCAGGCGGCGGGAGCCCCGATCTGGGCGAGGTTCCACTGCGGGCCGGGCTCAGGGCCAGCCTCGAGTGAATCCGCCGCCGGTGCGGTGGACGCCGTCGCCAGCGCCCACAGCACCACTGCGGCGACCCGTCGGGGCCTCATCGCGTGCCGAAGTTGGAGCCGCACACCTTCAGGCCGTAGCTGTCCAACTTGGCGTCGGCGTTGGTCACCGCGACATCGAGCGCCTCCGCCGCGGCCACCGCCCGGGGGACATCCGCGCGGGTGAGGGCGTCACGCAACTCCCGAAGCTTCTGCAGCTGCTGGGCGTTGGCGTCCGACCGCGCCCGCACCTCGGCCTCGTCGCCCGGCGGCACGGGGAGGGCGTCGACGTCCCGCCACAGCCTGGTGAACACCTGGACGGCTCGGTCGTAGGCGCGACCAACCTCCCGGGGGGTGTTGTCGGCCGGTTCGATGCCGTCGAGCTCACGCGCCGCCCCCCGGCACAGCGCCTCGGCCTTGGCGACGAAGGCCACCTTGACGACGGCGCGGGAACCGTTGGCCACCGCCTCGACACCGGGTCGCAAGCCGACCGCGCAGGCGGACAGCCCGAGGGCGGTCGCCTTCTCGCCGGCCTCGGCGAAGCGGCTCTGCAGGAGCTTGGTGTCGCGCACGGTGGCGACGTCGGTGGCCGGTCCCGGCGAGTTCCGCAGCGCCTCGGCGGCCTGCGCGCCGGCGCCCATGGCGTCGAGGAAGACGGCGGCCTGGAGCCCGGCGGCTCCCGCCGGTCGCTCGAGCGTGCGCAACGCCGCGAGCTGTTCGTGCACCGTGGCGGCCAGCGTGCCGGCGGCCGAGGTCAGCTGCGGGTAGCTGCTCACGGTCGGGATGGAGGCCGCCGTACCGTTGGTCTTGACGCACACGGCGTCGGCCTTGGCGGCATACGCCCCGGGCGACGGAGGGCGCCGCGTCGCCACCGTCACGCCGGCGACGCCCGCCAGGATCACGGCGCTCGTCGCCAGGGCCGCCACGACCAACATGCGGGGCGGCCGGCGCCGTGGCGTGGCGGCTGGACCGGACTCGGGCGGGGGAGGAGGCAGCGGTGGCGGCGTCGTTGCGTCGGACGGTGCGCTTCCGGGTCGAATCTCGATGTCCATGCTCATTTCGGTTCCTTTCGGGTTGGGCTTTCTGGCGTGCGAAGGTGTTCATCCACCGACGGCGTCCCAGCACGGCGGGGCGTCCCAGGTGCGCACCGGCCCGGCCGAGCTGCCCGCACTCACGTGGGTGACGACCATCTCCACCGCCTCGGCCGTGTCGTTGCGGACGAGGTGCAGGTCCTGGCCGCCGATGTACGGGCGGTTCCGGCCGTAGGTCTGGGCCCGGCAGTCGGCGTCGTAGACGGTGAGGCTCCCGGACAGGATCGCCACCGCGTGGATTCCCGAGTGGGCGTGCCACTGGCTGGTTTGTCCCGCCTCGTAGACCTGGCTCACGACCGACACGCCGCCGGGGCCGTCGACCGTGAGGGAGTGGGGGCCCGGCACAGCCGCGACATCCGCGCCGGGGCTCACCGGGGCCGTGCCCGCGCGGCCGGGCTGCACGCGGGCCAGCACGATGCCGATCGTGGCCGCCACCGCCAGCAGGCCAGCCGCGGTGAGGATGGCGG
>JBOGIC010000221.1:0-2738 GCA_050744985.1 Acidimicrobiales bacterium | reverse complement strand
GGGACCGTGAAGCGGAAGGTGCTACCGCCGCCCTCGGCGGGCTCCACCCAGATGCGACCGCCGGCCATCTCCACGATCCGTCTGCAGATGGCCAGGCCGACGCCGGTGCCGTCGTAGCGGTCCTGGGCGTGGAGCCGTTTGAACAGGGCGAAGATCGCTTCGCGTTGGACGGCGTCGACCCCGATGCCGTTGTCGGTCACCGATACACACCACGGCGCCCCTGGATCGTCCTCGCGGTGCGCCGTGATGTGCACGACCGGCGCCGTCCCCTCGGCCACGAACCTCACCGCGTTGGCGACGAGGTTCTGCAGCACCTGTGTGAGCCGACCCGGCTCGCCTGCGACCACCGGGAGCGGGTCCCATGTCACCGTGGCCCCCGTCCGGGCGATCTCGGCCCCCAGCCGGCCGACGGCGTCCTCGACGACGCACTCCAGGTCCACCGGCACGGGCTCGGGGGCGGCGCCGACCCGGGCGTACTCCAGCAGCGCGTCGATGAGCGCCTCCATGCGGGCCGCACTGGCGCTGATCCAACCGATGAACTCGCGCCCACGCTCGTCTAGCGCCGGGCCGTAGCCGCGCTCGAGCAGCGCGGCGAAGCCTGAGATCACCTGCAGGGGCGAGCGGAGGTCGTGCGCGGCGATGGACGCGAACTCGAGGAGCTCCTCGCTGGACCGCACCGGGTCGTGCGCCGGCGGCGGCGCGAGCCGCTCCAGCTCCGGCCCCGGCTCCGCGCCGCAGACCGCCAGCAGCTTCTCGATGACCACGTCGGGACGCTGGCCCTTCTCGAGGTAGGCGTGGGCCCCGAGCTCGAGGACGGGCGCGGCCATGCGGTCGGCGGTGAAGCCCGACAGCACGACGATGCGGCTCTCGGGCGAGCCCTCCCGGATGAGCGGGACACTCTGGAACCCGTCGAGCACCGGCATGGCCAGGTCGACCAGCACCAGGTCGGGCCGGTGGACCTCGGCCAGGCGCACCGCGGCCTGGCCGTCCGCCGCTTCGGCGACGACCGTGAACGAGCCGGAAGAGTCCAGGACCTCGCGCAGCACCCGACGGATCAGCACCGAGTCGTCGGCGATGAGGACACGGATCGGAGTCACAGGAATGCACGAGCAGGATAAGGGAGTCTCGGCGCGCGGCATCACCTTCGGGAAAGAATGTGGAGCCGTATCGCTTTCGCAGGAGGTCATCGCCGTGCTTCGTCGCTCCCGGTTCCATTGGATAGTCGCACTACCGCTGCTGGGGGTCCTCGCGGTGCCCGCCGGGGCCCAGGACGAGGATGCCGAAGTGGTCACCGACGCGGTGCAGGTGACCGACAACCCCGCCTGGGTTCGGGGCCACTCGTCGCCGCAGATCGCGCGCAATCCCGACAACGGCGAGCTGGTGATCGCCGAGTCGAACGTCTACGAAGGCTTCGGCGTCTACGTGCACATCTCCGACGACGACGGACGGAGCTGGTCGCGTGGCGGCGACCCGATGCAGAAGCCGTTCGTCTGGAACTCCGATCAGGCGATCAACGGCCCGTACGTGACGATGGGGTTCAACCGGGACGGCGTGCTGTACCTGGCCTTCTCGGCCGCCGACCCCGCCACGGCGAACGTCAACCGCGTCGACCGTCCCCGCCCGGTCTTCCTGGCCAAGTCGGAGGACGGCGGTCGCACGTTCACGACGACCATGGTGTACCGGTCCGATCCGGCCAACGCGAAGTCGATCAACAACCGCCGGGCCAGCCTCGCCCTCGACCCGGCCAACGTCGACAACGTCTACGTCGCCTGGATCCAGACGTCCGCCGGCGAGAAGGCGCGCAGCATGATCGCCGGCTCCTCCGACGGGGGCGCGACGTTCCGCGACCCCGTGAACCTGTCCGAAGAGGAGCCGCAGGGCGGCTACCAGCCCCGCCCCGCCGTCACCTCCGACGGCGTGGTGCACGCCATCTACCCGGGGGCCGGGTTCGCCCCGCCCGCCCCGGCCGGCCAGCCGGCGGCGCCGGCCGTCGTGCGCCCGATCTTCTACCGGCAGTCGTCCGACGGCGGACGCACCTGGTCGCCCCCCAAGGTCATCGACAGCGGCGCGGCCGCGTTCTTCCACAGCCGCAAGCAACTCCTCGCGGCCGACCCCAAGTCGGGCAACCTGTACGCCGTCTGGTCCGGCACGGCCGCCGTGAAGGACCGGCCGACCGCCGCCGACGACAACGAGATCGTGCTGCGGGCGTCCTATGACGGAGGCCAGACGTGGAGTGACCGGGTGATCGTGAACGACGACGCCCAGTCACCCAACACCCAGCACTACGACCCGGGCATCACGGTCGCCCCGAACGGACGGGTCGACATCGCGTGGTACGACTTCCGCAACAGCCCGATGCCGGAGACGATCCCGACCGAGTTCGCCGCCCCCTTCAACACGGGCGGCTTCACCGACATCTACATGGCCTCCTCCACCGACGGCGGCCGTACCTTCGGCCCCAACGTCCGGGTCAGCGACCGCATGTCCGACCGCCGGATCGGTATGTGGTCGAACAACGTCCACAGCCACTACAACGTGGGCATCGCGGCCTCCAACGGGGAGACCTACGTCGCCTGGCAGGACAGCCGCAACGGCAACGAGCAGAACGACTCCGAGGACATCTACTTCGCCGCCGTCGTCCACGACGCGTCGGCGGTGTCGGTCGACGAGGGGTCGAGCGTCCCCGGGTGGGTGCTCGTCGGTGCGGGTGTGGCCATCGGCATGGGCGTCGCCATGCT
>JBOGIC010000220.1:0-11607 GCA_050744985.1 Acidimicrobiales bacterium | reverse complement strand
ATCCCGGTCCCCGTCGACCGCGACGCCCTGGAAGCCATCGCCGACGACACCGGCGGCACGTTCTTCGAGGCGGCCGACGCCGGTCAGATCAAGGACGTCTACGCCGACATCGGGCGTTCGGTCGGGTACGAGACGAAGCCGAGTGAGATCACAGCGGCCTTCACCGGCATCGGCCTGCTCCTCGCCGTCGGCGCCGCCGCCGGCTCGCTGTTCTGGATGGCCCGCCTGCCCTAACCGCCGCGTACCCCGTCAGGTCTACGACAGCGACGTGTCGTCGATGAAGAACGACGTCGACAACGAGGAGTCGGTCGTCGCGTAGAAGCTGACCCAGACCGACTGGCCGGCGTAGGACGCAAGGCTCACCGAGTCCTGGTACCAGGCGTTGCGGGCCGACGCGTTGGTCACCCGCTGCGACGACGAGAGCAGCACGCCGTCGGAGGCCCGGTAGACCCGCACGTACAAGCGGTCGTAGACGGTGGCGCCCGACTCACTCGACGTCATGTACCAGTAGTACCGGAGCGTGCCGTTGGTCGGGACCGTGACGGTCTGGCGGATCGACTCGACCGCCGAGTTGTAGCCGCCCAGGTACACGCCGTAGGAGCCCGTGCGCGGCCTCGTCGTGGTGATGAGCTGGTACCCGCCCGAGGAGCTCTGGGTCCACCCGGTCGTGCCCGACTCGAACCCGGGGTTCACCAGCGCGTTGCCCGAAGGGGGCGGAGGCGGCGGTGGGGGCGGTGGCGGAGTCGAGGATCCCACGAACCCGGAGTACAGCAGCAGATTCGGCGAGCCCGTCCCGGGGCTCACGACCCGGCCCGTCGTCGCGTTGGTGACGATGGCGTCGCGCACCTGCTGGGCCGTCGCCGTCGGGTTCGCCGACAGGTAGAGCGCGGCCACGCCGGTCACGTGGGGCGTCGCCATCGACGTGCCGCTGATGGTGTTCGTCACCGTGTCGCCCGTCGACCAGGCCGAGGTGATGCTCGAACCCGGGGCGAACAGGTCGAGGCACGTTCCCCAGTTGGAGTACGACGCCCGGGCGTCGGTGCTCGTCGTCGCGCCGGTCGTGATGGCAGTCGACACCCGCGCCGGCGAGGAGTTGCACGCATTGGTGTTCTCGTTGCCGGCGGCGACGGCCAGCGAGACGCCGCTGGCGATGAGGTTCTGCGCCGCCGTGTCCAGCGCGCTCGATGCGCCACCGCCGAGGCTCATGTTGGCCACCGCCGGCTTAACGGCGTTGGCCCGTACCCAGTCGATGCCGGCGATGACGCCGGAGTTGGAACCGGACCCGTTGCAGCCGAGCACCCGCACGGGATGCACGGTGGCCTTGTCGGCGACGCCGTACACCGATCCCGCCGCCGTGCCGGCGACGTGGGTGCCGTGCCCGTTGCAGTCGGTGGCGGCGCCGCCCAAGGTCACCGCGTCGTAGCCGTTGCCGACCCGGCCGGTGAACTCCGTGTGCGTCTTTCGCAGGCCGGTGTCGATCACGTAGACGTGGGCACCCGTGCCCTGGGTGCGGTCGTCGAAGGAGTTGTCGAGGGGCAGATACCGCTGGTCCGTGCGGTCCAGGCCCCACGTGGCCGGCGACTGCACGTCGTCGGCGACGGCCACGGTGTCGGGCTCGATGCTGGTGACGTTGGGGTTGCGACGGATGCCCTCGAGGGCGTGGTCGGGGAGGACGGCGGCGAAGCCCTGCAGGGCATGCTCGTAGGTGTATGTGACCTGGCCACCGTTCTGATTGGTGATCCGCTGGGCGAGGTCGGCGACGCCGGGCGTCCCGGGGCGGAACACCACGATGTACTGGTTCGGGATCACGGCGCCCTTGCCCGATGACGACGCTGTGGGCGCCTGCGGGTCGTAGCCGGGGAGCGTGGTGGCCTCGTCCGGAGGGGACACGCGCTGGTTGCGCCCGCGCGGGCCGTCCGGCGGGCCGTCCCGATCGGCGGCGTTGGCCGGGACAGCAGTGATGAGCAGTGCCAGTGCCGCCGTCAGCGTGCATGCCGCCGCGCGCAACCCTGAACGCTGAGCCGTTCCCGCCATGGCAGTCTCCCCCTCGCGCTTCGTACGCTCCGTCCCCATTGTGCTCGGCCTCACCGGCCTATGTTCCCCCGAGCGCCCCGAATCTCGTCCCGTAGCCGGCAGCGAGGTTGAGGAGCGTCAGCGCGGCGGCGTCCACCGTGACGGAGGCGACATCGGCACTCGGGTCGACTTCGACGATATCGACGGCTCTCACGGCGGGGTGGGCGCCGGCCGTGAACGCGGCGTCGAACACCTGACGGGGTGTGGCGCCTCCGGGGCGCGACCCGGGACAGCCCGGCGCAAAGGCGCGGTCGAGGACGTCGAGGTCGATGTCGACGTAGATGGCGGCACAGCGGGCGGCCAAGTCGTCGAGCAGGCGCGGAATGTCGCCCAGGCGGCCGGGGCCGAGCACCGTGACACCTCGGGCCACGCACCAGTCCCGATGGCTCTTGGCGTTCGAAAAGCCGTGGATGCCGACCTGGACGACGTTCCCGCCCGGCAAGCCGGCGTCGATCAGCGCCCGCACGGGCGAGCCGTTGCCGACCTGCCCCGGCTCGTAGGGTCGCACGTCGTGGTGGGCGTCGAGGGTGACCAGGCCCCACCGTTCGAGCGAGGCGTGGCCCGCCAGGGCGTGGTAGGTGACGGCGTTATGGCCGCCGAGCAGCACGGTCAGCGGGGCGCGCAGGGACGGCGGCCGGAGCGCGTCGCCGAGGTCGCGCACCGGTACATCCTCCAGCGCGACGTGGCGTTCGCCGTGCCAGGTCGAGAGCCGGCCGAGCCGCGCCCGGATCGCCGTGGGCGCCTGGTCGTAGGCGGCGGGCGTGACCGCGTGCTCGTGGATGGGCACCCCCGCCACGACCACGGCCGACGGGTCGCCGCTGTCGCCCGCGAGCCAATGGCTGGCGCGGGGCCAGTCACTCACAGCGGCTGACCCTCCCTGACCACCGCCGCCACCGACGGCATGCCCGGGTGGTAGGCGAAGTCGACCCAGTGGTCGCCGTCCACCACGACGAGGTCGGCCCGGGCGCCCGGCCGGAGATGGCCGATGTCGGCGCGTCCCAACGCGCGCGCTCCTCCCTCGGTCGCCGCTTGGACGGCCTCGTCCGCCGACAAGCCCAGGGCGCTGCACGCGAGGGCGATGACGAACGGTACCGACGTGGTGTAGCTCGTCCCCGGGTTGCAGTCGGTCGCCAGCGCCAGCGTTACGCCGGCATTCAGGAGCCGGCGCGCCGGCGCATACGCGGACCGAAGGCAGAACGACGTCGCCGGCAACAGCACGGCGACCACCCCGGCGGCCGCGAGGGCCCGAGCGTCGTCGTCGGTTGCGTGGACGAGGTGGTCAGCCGAGGCGCAGCGCAATTCCGCGGCCAAGCGAGCGCCGCCCGTGTGGGCCAATTCCTCGGCGTGGATCCGCGGCTGGAGGCCGTGGCGCCGCCCCGCCTCCAAGACGCGACGGGCCTGCTCCACGGTCAGCGCTCCCTCGTCGCAGAACGCGTCGCAGCTGACCGCGAGCGGCGCGCACGCGGGAAGCATCTCGTCGACGACGAGGTCGATGTACGCGTCGTCGGGGGCAAGGTGAGCGCCGAGGAACGTCGGGACGAGCTCAGCCGCGGTCTCGCGTCCGGCGGCGGCCACGGCTTCGAGGAGCCGGCGTTCGGTCGCCGTATCGAGGCCGTAGCCGGACTTCACCTCGATGGTCGTCGTGCCGCCCGCAAGGCACGCGTTCGCCCGCTCGACCGTCTCGGTGACCAGCGCCTCGAACGTCGCCTGCCGCGTCGTCTCCACGGTGTGCCAGATTCCGCCCGCCTCGTAGGGCCGGCCGGCCAGGCGGGCGGTGAACTCGCCGGCGCGGTCGCCCGCGAACACCAGGTGGGTGTGGGCGTCGACGAAGCCGGGCACGACGGCCCGGCCCGCCGCGTCCAGCTCGGGCAGGTTGGGCAGCTCGGCGCCCCGGAGATAGCGCTCGGCGACGACGCGCTCGACGACACCGGACCGGATGACGATCGCCTGCGGGCCGTCGCCGACCTGGCCGAAGACCCGCGATGCCCGGCGCACGAGCAGGTCAGCCAGACCCGTCCTCCATCGGCAAACGCACACCCCGCTCCGACGCCACCTGCCGCGCCCGCTCGTAGCCGGCATCGGCGTGGCGCATGACACCCGTGCCCGGATCGTTCCACAGCATCAACTCCGCACGGCGGGCTGCGCCGTCGGTGCCGTCGATCACGAGCTGGGCGCCGGCGTGGATGGACTTGCCCATGCCGACACCGCCGCCGTGGTGCACCGCCACCCAGGATGCGCCCGACGCGGTGTTCAGCAGGGCGTTGAGGATGGGCCAGTCGGCGACGGCGTCGGAACCGTCCGCCATGGCCTCGGTCTCGCGGTAGGGAGAGGCGACCGAACCGGCGTCGAGGTGGTCACGCCCGATCACGACCGGCGCCGACACGTCGCCCCGACGGACCAGCTCGTTGAACTCGAGGGCGGCGCGGTCGCGCTCGCCCAGCCCGAGCCAGCAGATGCGGGCCGGCAGGCCCTGGAACGCCACCCGCTGCGGCGCCAGCTGCAGCCAGCGCTGCAGCAGCCGGTCGTCGGGGAAGGCTCGGCGCACGGCCTTGTCGGTGGCGGCGATGTCCGCCGGGTCGCCCGACAGCGCGACCCAACGGAACGGTCCCTTCCCCTCGCAGAACAGCGGGCGGAGGTACGCGGGCACGAACCCCGGATACGCGAAGGCGTCGGCGCACCCGCCCTCGCGCGCCTCGCCGCGGAGGTTGTTGCCATAGTCGAACACCTCGGCGCCGGCGCGCAGGAAGCCCACCATCGCCTCGCCGTGCACGGCCATGGAGGCCTTCGCCCGCTTCACGTACGTGTGGGGATCGTCCTTGCGCAAGTCGATGGCGGCGTCGAGGGACATGCCGTTGGGGACGTAGCCGTGCAGCGGGTCGTGCGCAGACGTCTGGTCGGTCACGACATCGACAGGGGCCCCACGGGCGAGCAGTTCGGGCAGCGCATCGGCGGCGTTGGCCACCACGCCCACCGACAGCGGCCGTTGCTCGGCGACCGCCGCTTCGCAGCGCGCCAGGGCGTCATCCAGCGAGTCGGCCCGCTCGTCGAGATAGCGGCTCTGAAGGCGGCGCTCGACCCGGGTCGGATCCACCTCCACGCACAGGGCGACCCCGCCGTTCATCGTGACCGCCAGGGGCTGCGCGCCACCCATCCCGCCGAGACCGGACGTCAACACGAGCCGTCCCGCCAGCGAGCCGCCGAAGCGCTGATCGGCGACTGCCGCGAACGTCTGGAACGTGCCCTGCAGGATGCCCTGGGTGCCGATGTAGATCCACGACCCGGCGGTCATCTGGCCGTAGGCGATGAGCCCCAGCGCTTCGAGCCGCCAGAACTCGTCCCACGTGGCCCAGTCCGGCACGAGGAGCGAGTTGGCCAACAGCACCCGCGGCGCCATCTCGTGGGTGCGGAAGACGCCGACCGGCTTGCCCGACTGCACGAGGAGGGTCTCATCGTCCGCCAGCGAGCGCAGCTCGCGCACGATGGCGTCGAAGGCAGCCCAGCTCCGGGCCGCCTTGCCCCGGCCGCCGTACACGACCAGGTCGTCGGGCCGTTCGGCGACCTCGGGGTCGAGGTTGTTCATCAGGCAGCGCAGGGCGGCCTCCTGGGCCCAGCCCTTGCAGGTGCGCTCCGGGCCGCGCGGGGCCCGCACGGCGCGAGGCCCGTACACGGTCACGCCAGCGCCTCCGGCACCGCCCGCAGGATCGCTCCGCTGCGCACCAGCGCCTCGGCGGCCGCGAGGTCGGGGGCCAGGAACCGGTCGACATCCATCCGCGGGACACGTTCGCGCAGACAGGCGATCACGGCCTCGGTCGCCGGGCCCGGTGGCAGGCCGCGCAGGTCGACCGCCTCGGCGGCACAGACCAACTCGATGGCGACGACCCGGAACGCGTCGGTCACGGCGGCGCGCAGCGACCGGCACGCGTTCCACCCCATCGACACGTGGTCCTCCTGGCCGGCGCTCGTGGATATCGAATCGCACGACGACGGGGCGGCCAGGCCGCGGAGGTGGTTCACGAGCGCCGCCGCCGTGTAGTGGGCCAGCATGAACCCGGAGTTGACACCCGCCTCGGGGGCGAGGAACGGGGGGAGGCCATCGGAGCGGGCCGGGTCCATGAGGCGGTCGATACGGCGCTCGACGATGGCGGCCAGGTCGGCCAGCGCGATGGTGGCGAAGTCGGCGGCGAAGGCGAGCGGCTGCCCGTGGAAGTTCCCGGTCGACACGACCTCACCGTCGTCTCCCAGAACCACCGGGTTGTCCGTGACGGCCGACAGTTCGACGTCCACGATGCTCCTCACCCACGCGACGACGTCGCGGCACGCACCGTGCACCTGGGGAGCACACCGCAGCGAGTATGCATCCTGCACCGCGTGGTCGGCGTCACGGTGCGAGGCCACGATCGGCGACGCCGCGAGGAGGGCGCGGAGATTGGCGGCGCTGGCGCGCTGGCCCGGGTACGGCCGAAGGTCCTGGACCGATGGCGCGAACGGCCGGTCCGTCCCCCGCAGCGCCTCGACACTCAGGGCGCACGTGACATCCGCGGTCGGGAGCAGCACGGCCAGGTCGGCGACGGCCAGGCACAGGTGGGCGAGCATCCCCTCGGTGCCGTTCACGAGGGCGAGGCCTTCCTTGGCGGCGAGCCGGAGGGGCTCGATGCCGAGGGTCGCGGCGTCGACGCGGTGGCCGTGCTCGTCCAGCACCCAGCCGTGGCCCAGCAGCACGATGGCGGCGTGCGCGAGCGGTGCCAGGTCGCCCGAGGCGCCGAGCGAGCCCATCTCCGGGACCGCCGGCGTGATCCCGGCGTTGAGCAGGTCGAGGATGGCGCGCACCAGGGCGGGCCGCACGCCCGACATGCCGGCGGCGAGGGTGCGGGCCTTGAGCACCTGCATCGCGCGCACGACCTCGCGCTCGACGTCGGCGCCCATACCCGCGGCGTGGCTCAGCAGCAGCGCGTACTGCACCTGCGCCGCCTGTTCGGCCGGCACGTGGGTGGTCGACAGCGCGCCGAAGCCGGTCGTCACGCCGTAGACGGTGCGCCCTTCGTCGACCGCCCGCTCGACGGCGTCGCGACTGGAAGCCATCGCCTCGTCGACATCGGGCGCCACGTCGACCCGCTCGCCGTCGCGGGCCACCCGGACGACGTCCTCGACCGACAGAGGCCGGGGGCCGAGCGTCACCATCCGATCAGGAGGAGTGCTTCGCGGGCAGGGAGCGCCCGTACGCGACGCCGAGCTTGACCCATCGGGCGAGCTGGCGCTTGGTGCGGAGGTCGTCGGGCTCGACCCGCAGCCACCCTCGCATCGGCTTGCCGCGCATCTCCATGGGGCGGGCTCCGGTGGTCGCGATCAGGCGCTCGGACTGGGCGGGATCGGCGCGCACGAGCGCCCCACCCTGGCCACTGGCGGCGACCGCCATGTTGCCACCGATGAGAAAGGCCAACCCGCCGAACATCTTCTGTTCGGTCAGGCCGGCCTCACCCGCCAGGAGCTCGCGCATACGCTCCGCCAGGTCCGCGTCGTACGCCATCGCGGAGAGGGTAGAAGGCACGGCTGGATTGCCGGGCGCATCCCAACCCCATCCTCGATCCCGTTGACAGTGTTCCGGGCCGTCGTTAGCTTCTCCAACGGCGTCGCTCCAAGGAGGCGGATGGAGATGAATGGTCATCACGACCATGCGGGGCGTCACGGGATGGCGGTCATCGGCACTCGTAGCGTCTACTTCTCGCACATGCCGACATTCGACTCACCGCACGACTGGCAGCTCCTCATGGAGGTGCGCCTGCCGCCGGACGCGCAGCAGAGGTACCTCGACGATCGCGAGCAGCACGCCGAGCAGAAGCTCTACTCCTTCGATCCGAAGGAGTTCGTGATCCCGGACCTGCTCGGCGACGACAGTCACGAGAGCGGTCACGGCGCCGCGGCGTCGACGATCACCGGCGCGTTCGTGCGCGGTCACTTCGAGAAGCCGGATGGGGTCCGGGTGACCGGCAAGGACGTCCCCGTGGCGGTGGTCCGCATCGTCCACGCCCGGCGGTTCGACCCCGACGCCGCTCCGTTGGCGACGCTCGAGTACATCCTGTTCGGCAAGGGCGACGACCTCTTCCTCGCTCACCGCATCACGCAGCCACCCGATTTCGACCACCTCCTATCCGCCCGGATCGAGGGCCGGGAGCTCACCGACGACGAGCTGGCGGCGGGGGTGCCGGTGCGTATCACCGGACGGAAGAACGTGGTCGCCGAGCGGCTCGAGCCCGGTCGCCCGTCCCCCGCCACGGCCGAGGTGGGGGGCCAGCCGGTCCCCGTCACGGTCGCGGCCCAGGACGAGTTCTTCCTCGACTCCGAGTTCCTGGGCTGATCCTCCGCGGCCCGGCGGGGGAGGACGCCCATGCCCACGACCTTCGAGATCCATCCCTCCATCGGCATCGCCCGCGTCGGGACGAGCGAGGAGTTCTTCCTCGGGCCCGAGCCGGGCCTCGCCCCTCCCGCGCTCCACCGCGACCGGCAGGGCAACCTGCTCCGCCAGGCCGCCCGGTTCCGCGTGTTCCGGTGCGAGCGCGCTTCCGACGGAGTGCTGACGAGTGCGACCGAGGTCGCCCCCGGCGAGGCTCGCGTCGAATGGACCGTGCACCTCGCCAACCAGAAGGGCGAAGCCGATCTGTTCCGGCCCGTCGGCGGGAGGTCGCGTCGCAACGAGGACCACCCCAACCGCACCGAGCTGGTCATCGACTCGGGCCCACGCACGCTCACGGCGCCCGATCAGCGGGCGTCGTTCGACACGGGGACGTTCAAGGGACGCGTGGTCCCACTCGGGGAGGCCCGCACCGATCCCGACGGGCGCCTCCTCGTGCTCGGGGGGTTCGGGCAGTCCGACTTCGTGTCCCCCGACGGCCGCCGCGTCCCCATCCGCAGCTTCGCCGACAACGACCACTGGTACGACGACGTCTCCGACGGTCCGGTGCGGGCCCGGTTGGCGTTCGCCGACGGCACGCCGGCGGTCGAGGCCGTCCCGTCGTGGGTGCTCGTGGCGCCGCCCGACTTCGCACCTGACATCGTCAACCTGATCACGATGTACGACGCCGCCTACGAGGCGGCGGTAGCGCGAGGCTGGGGGCAACGGCCGGAGACGCCGTCGTTCACCGCCCACGTGCTCCCGATCCTCGAGCGGGCCATGGGGTACCAGTGGGTGCTCGACCTCGCCCGGTTCGGGCACGGCCCGGGAGGCCCGGGCGACTTCTCCAGACGCCTGGCGCGGCTGGGCGATCCCGCGCAGCCCGCCGGCGCGCGCCGGAGGATCCTGTCCAAGCTGCGCGACCCGGACGCGCCGCCGCCCAGCGGTCCGGGTGCCGACGAGTTGAACCAGAACATGATGCCGAGACTCCACGACGAGACGAACACGTCCCTCGTGCTCCCGCTGACGAAGAGCCAGTACGCCAACATGAGACGCTGGGCCGACGGCACGTTCGTCGGCGACGTCGGAGCGGTGCCCGCCCGCGACGAGCTGTTGCCCGAGGCGCTGGACCGCGTCGCCCTCGAGGCCTGCGCCGGCGGGGCGTTCTTCCCCGGCATCGAGGCCGGCTCGATCCTGTCGGACCCTGACACCTACCGGGAACCCTTCCGCCTCGACGCCGATCGCCTGGGGCCCGGCGAGGTGACGCGGCGCAACGCGGTCCCGTGGCAGGCGGACTTTGCCTTGTGCACGTGGGAGGGCCAGGGCCGGATCGCCTGGTGGCCGGCCCAGCGGCCCAACCAGATCCGGCTCCGCGTCGACTCGGACACAACCGCCGAGTGGTCTCGCAGCGTCTCCCAACAGGACGGCAACGCGATGGAGGGCATGGTCCGGCGCTGGCATCAGCTCGGAGTGCTCACCGAGATGCGCGACCCGAGCGGCGCCGTCGTCTACGTCGAGTCCGAGCGGACCCTCCCCTGAATGCCGTCGCGGAGTAGTCGCACGACCGAGCGAACGCACGCCCGCCGCTCCCCGCAGCTCGCACGGAACGTGCCTACCATCGGCGCCGTGGAAGTGACGTTCGGCAAGCTCGTCGAGCAGAAGGTAACGACGTGGGACGCCGTTCGCGGCAAGCGCTCCCGCGTGCCGGGGTCGACGATGGCGCTGGGCCGGGGCGGCCTTCCCCACGACCTCGTCCAGTTCGTGGTCGAAGCGACACTCGGCCTCGATCGCGGCTTCTGGGGCTCGGTTGCCGACGGCGCGACGTTCAGGAGGACCGGGCGCAAGCGCACGAGACCCGGCCGCGCCGTGATCGCACGGAATCGCCACGAGCTCGACGCCGCCGAGCACATCGTCAACGAGCACTACCGACGCTGGATGTGCGGTGAGCCGACGCCCGCCGCCCCGGCACTCGCCGCCATGCGCGCCCGCTGGGACGCCCTGGGCGACGGCGGCCAGCTCACGGTGGAGTGGCCTCGCTTTGCGGCCCGCCGCGGTCGGCCGCAGCACGGCACCACGAGTTCGTAGGCCGCCTTGCGGCCCGCCTTGTAGACGCGGCAGTCGCCGAACGCCATGGGGCGGAGCGGTATGTACGGAGTTCCTCATCGTATATACGGCTGGCTATGACGAAGCGGTTGGTGGACCTCGATGATGAGGCTTTGGGCGCAGCACGCGCCCGGCTCCGCACACAGACGATCAAAGACACCGTCAACCAAGCCCTCCGGCTTGCGGCAGCGGAACGACGCTCGGAGCTCGGCAGCGCCCTCGATGTCCTCGCCCGCGTCGAGCTGGAGGAGCGCTCCAACGCCTGGCGATGAGCTACCTGCTCCACACCAGCGTCCTCATACGACTGCGAGCTCCCGCCGTGCGGGCAGGAGTTGAGTCCCTGGAGCGCCGGACTTGCTCGCACGGCGATGACCGACCTCGAGATCGGCTTCTCCGCGCAGCCCGCGGAGCAATGGGACGCGCTGTTCGCAGCCGTTGGCGCATTCGAGCACGTCGAGATCGGCCCGCCCATTTCGCTCGGGCACCCCAGGTGCAACGGCTCCTCGCCGCGCGCGGCCTCAAGGGAAGGAAGGTTCCAGATCTACTCAACGCGGCTGCGGGGGAAGCCACGGCGCGCGCGGTGCTCCACTACGACGCGGACTTCGACTACATCACCCAAGTCACCGGCCAGGCCACCGAATGGGTCGTTCCGAGAGGAACCCGTCGACTGAACGGAGCCGGTTCTCGAGCGGCGAGCGAGCAACGGGCAGGCCGTGGTGGCCTGGCCATCGCATGGCGTTGCGCGCTGTCGGTCGAAGCGTGCGTGGCCGTCGGCAAGCAGATCGAACTCGCTCGGGCAGGGTGTCCTCGATCAGAGCCTGACAGAAAGGGGGCCGGCGGGCGATCCACCGGGCTCCCGGCGGCTCAGCAATGTTGCCACTCGTGGTGGGGGGCGCGGCCGCCTCGCGCGCTCGAAGCCTATCCGGGCGAGGAGACGCGAAAACGGAGCTGCCGCGCGGCGTCCGCCAGACGCTCGTCGTAGATCACGAGCTCGCTGAGCTCGTCGCGCAGGCGCTCGGCGGTCGCGAGGTGGATCGCGTCCAGTG
>JBOGIC010000219.1:0-1809 GCA_050744985.1 Acidimicrobiales bacterium | reverse complement strand
CGCCGGGCGAACCGTCCCTCGTCGTCCTCGAGTACCTGCCCGTCCCGGGCATGTAAATCACAGCAACGTCCCAGGCGACGTTCATCGGATTGCCAGCACGGGTTGGTTCTCTGGCGGTGACCAGAGGAGAACTCGTTGCTGACAACCACGTCTCACCTCCGCCCCTCCGAGCTCGCCGAGCACACCCTCTTCGAGGTGAAGCGGGTCATCGTCGGTCAAGGACCGCATGATCGAGCGGACCCTCGTCTGCCTCCTGGCCCGGGGTCACTGCCTGCTGGAAGGCGTGCCCGGCCTGGCCAAGACCCTGACCGTCGAGACGCTGGCGGCGACCATGGGAGGCACCTTCGCCCGCCTCCAGTTCACGCCCGACCTCGTGCCTGCCGACCTGGTGGGAACGCGCATCTACCGGCCGTCCCGCGAGGAGTTCGACATCGAGTGGGGCCCGGTCTTCGCCAACCTGGTGCTCGCCGACGAGATCAACCGGGCACCGGCCAAGGTGCAGTCGGCGCTTCTCGAGGTGATGGCCGAACACCACGTGTCGATCGGCGGCGTCACCCAGCCGGTTCCCGACCCGTTCCTCGTCCTCGCCACGCAGAACCCCATCGAGTCGGAGGGCGTGTACCCGCTCCCCGAGGCGCAACGCGACCGGTTCCTCATGAAGGTCGTCGTCGGTCACCCGTCCGAGGCCGACGAGATGGAGATCGTCCGCCGGATGAGCGTGGCGCCACCGCACGCCGGCCAGGTGCTCACCCTCGACGACGTGCGCCGCCTCCAGGCGGCGGCCGACGCCGTGTTCGTGCACCACCTCGTGGCCCACTACGCCGTGCGCCTGGTGCAGGCGACCCGCCACCCCGAGGCGGTCGGGGCCGGCGCCCTCGCCGGTCACATCGCCCTCGGCGCGAGCCCCCGGGCCAGCCTCGGCCTGGTACGGGCCGGCCGGGCTTTAGCGTTGCTCCGCGGGGCGGGAGTTCGTCCTGCCCCAGGACATCGCCGACGTGGCGCCGGAGGTGCTCCGCCACCGCCTGGTGCTGAGCTACGACGCGCTGGCCGAGGACATGACCTCCGATCGCGTGCTCGAGCAACTGCTGCCGGCCGTCGCCCCTCCCCGGGTCGCGCCCAGCCAGGACGACCAGGTGCTCGCGGCGGCGTCGGCGTGAACGGCCCCGGCTCCGCCGTCGCCCTGCGCAAGCTCGAGCTGCTCGTGACCCGCCGCCTAGACGGGCTCCTCGCCGGCGACTACCACGGGTTGCTGCAGGGCCCCGGCAGCCACCCCGCCGAGGGACGCCCCTACGAGATCGGCGACGACGTGCGCCGCATCGACTGGAACCTGTCGGCCCGTATGGTCGACCCCCACGTCCGCACGACCGAGCCCGACCGCGAGCTCACGACGTGGATCGTCGTGGACCGGTCGGCCAGCCTCGACTTCGGCACCGCCGACTGCGAGAAGCGCGACCTCGCCGTGGCCGCGACCGCCGCCGTCGGCTTCCTGACCGCTCGGGCGGGAAACCGCATCGGCGCCATCCTCAGCGGCGGGCCCGCGCTCGCCGTGCTGCCACCCCGCAGCGGGCCCGGCGTGGTCCACCGGGTCCTGCACCTAGCGACCGAGCAGCCGAGGCAACCCGCATCGCCCGGCGACGCGGGCTGCCTCGGCTGCTCGGTCGCAAGGCGAAGCACGCGGTGGACTACGCCCGGCCCACTTCGGGGTGGCAGCACGACAAGGGCGCGCCCGCCGCTCAGGATGGCGCCGATGCGGTTGCCAGCGCGGGCGGTCAGGAAGCCGACGGCGGCGGTCGCGGCCACGGCGAGGTC
>JBOGIC010000218.1:0-3113 GCA_050744985.1 Acidimicrobiales bacterium | reverse complement strand
ATGTCGAAGTTGGCGTAGACGGCCTGGACGTCGTCCTGGTCCTCGAGGGCGTCGATGACCTTGAGCACCTTGCGGGCGTCGGTCTCGGACTCGAGCGGCACCGTCGACGTCGCCAGCATGGTGAGGTCGGAGGATTCGATGGCCACACCGGCCTCCTCGATGCCGGTGCGGACCTTGGCCAGGTCGGTGGGAGCGGTCGTGACCTGCCACATGTCGCCCTGGTCGTCGAGGTCCTCGGCCCCGGCCTCGAGGGCGACGAGCATGAAGTCGTCGCCGTCCCCCGCCGCTTTCTTGTTGACCAACACCACGCCTTTGCGCTCGAACTGCCACGCGACGGCGCCCGGCTCGGCCGGCGACCCGCCGTTCTTGTTGAAGATGGCGCGCACGTCGGCCCCGGTGCGGTTGCGATTGTCGGTGAGGGCCTCGACGTAGACGGCCACCCCGCACGGGGCGTACCCCTCGTAGGTCACCGGTTCGTAGCGCACGCCTTCGAGCTCGCCCGTCCCCCGCTTGATGGCGCGATCGATCGTGTCGGTCGGGATCGAGGCGTCGCGGGCCTTCTGGTACATCGTGCGCAGCGTGGGGTTGGCGTCGAGGTCGCCGCCGCCCTCACGCGCCGCCACCTCGACCTGGCGCAGCACGCGGGCGAACAGCTTGCCCCGCGCTTTGTCGACCGCGCCCTTGCGGTGCTTGATCGTTGCCCACTTCGAATGGCCCGACATCGCCTCTCCTCCCTACAACGAGCTCGAGAACAGTTGGTGGAGCCGGAGGTCGCCCGACAGCTCCGGGTGAAATGCGGCGACCAGTACCGGCCCCTGCCGGCACAGCACCGGGCGCTCCTGCTCACCCACCGTCGCCAGGATCTCCACGTCCTCGCCCGCCCGCTCGACCACCGGCGCCCGGATGAACACGGCCGGGAAGGCGCCGCCGGCCAGCCCGTCGACCGGGATGGTCGCCTCGAACGAGTCGATCTGGCGACCGAAGGCGTTGCGGCGCACGGCCACGTCGACCGCCCCGAACGAGCGCTGGTCGGGCCGGCCGTCGAGCACCTCGGAGGCCAGCAGGATCATCCCCGCGCAGGTGCCGAAGGCGGGCAGGCCGTCGCTCAGTCGCTCGGCCAGCGGCTCGTACAGCCCCGACGTGACCAGCAGCCGCGACATCGTCGTCGACTCGCCGCCGGGCAGCACGATGGCGTCCACGCCGGCCAGGTCGGCGGCCGAGCGCACCGGCACGACGTGCGCGCCGAGCGCCTCGAACGCCTCAGCGTGGCGCTGAACCGCCCCCTGCAAGGCGAGGATCCCGAGCTTGGCTCCCACCTGGGGGCACCCGGCTGGCCACCGACCGCATCACCAGCCCCGTTCCGCCAGGCGCACCGGCAACGACCCGAGCTCCTGGCCGCGCATGAGCTCGCCCAGGCCGCGGCTGACTTTGGCGATGATCTCCGGGTCCTTGTAGTGGGCGGTCGCCTCCACGATGGCCTTCGCCATCAACTCCGGCGAGCCGCTCTTGAAGATGCCCGACCCGACGAAGACCGCCTCGGCGCCCAGCTGCATGACCAGGGCGGCGTCGGCCGGCGAGGCGATGCCGCCGGCGCAGAACAGCGGGACCGGCAGGTGGCCGGTGTCGCCCACCTCGGCCACGAGCCCGACCGGCGCCCGCAGCTCCTTGGCCCATTCGTAGCGTTCGGCCGGGTCGGCCTGGGTGATCTTGCGGATGTCACCGAGGATCGATCGCAGGTGCGTGACCGCCTCCACGATGTTGCCCGTGCCCGCCTCGCCCTTCGACCGGATCATGGCGGCGCCCTCGGAGATGCGCCTCAGCGCCTCCCCCAGGTTGGTCGCTCCGCACACGAACGGCACCGTGAACGCCCACTTGTCGATGTGGTGGGACGCGTCGGCCGGCGTGAGCACTTCGCTCTCGTCGACGTAGTCGACCCCCAGGGCCTCGAGCACCTGGGCCTCGGCGAAGTGGCCGATGCGGGCCTTGGCCATGACGGGAATGGTCACGACGGCCTGGATGGCCTCGATGATGGCCGGGTCGGCCATGCGGGCCACGCCCCCGTCGCGGCGGATGTCGGCGGGGACCCGTTCCAGGGCCATGACCGCGACCGCGCCGGCGTCCTCGGCGACCTTGGCCTGCTCGGGTGTGACGACGTCCATGATGACGCCGCCCGTGAGCATCTCGGCCAGGCCGCGCTTGACGCGCTCGGTGCCGACGGACGTCCTCGGATCCACGTCGTCCAGTCTACCGGCGACCAGGAACCGCTCAGGTGGTGGTGAGCGCGGCGCCCAGCGCCGGCATCTCCACCCACGTACGCCCCGGCGGCAGCGAGATGGGGGCACCAGCGGCGTCGGTCCAGGTCGTCATGGCGTTGGCGTTGGGCTTCGACCAGCGACCCCTGAGCATCGTGCCGCCGGAGAAGATCACGGCTTCCCCCGTGCCGACGACCTTTCCCTCCGTGACCGGTGAGCCGCTCGCGTCGACCTCGCCCGTCCCCTCGTAGGGGATGAACTGGACGATGACGGTCGTCGGCGCGATCTGGGCGCCGCTCTCGGCCACGTGCGGGCGGCCGTCGGTCGAGCGCTTCCACGTGGACGACGCCGCGTCCCAGTCGTACTCGGCCGTCGTCGTGCGGCCGACGGCCAGGGTGATGTGGGTGACCGGGACCGCGCCGGCGGGCGCGTACGGCTCGCCGGGCTTGAGGAAGCTGTTGAACTTCGGCGGCGGGTTGCCTCCCCCGGCCTTGGACCGCAAGGCCGAAGTCGAGGCGTAGAGGTTGTGGGGCGCCCGCTTGTCCGACCGGCGGACGAGCACGTCGGTGTCGTTCTCGGTGTAGTTCTTCAGCCCGGTCGCCTTCATGGCGTTGACGAAGCGCCCGATCCCGCCGGAGTAGGCCACGACGCCGCCGAACGGCGAGACGATCGCCGGATCGCTCGGCCGCACCGAACGGACCGGTCCGACCGAATCGGCGTCGGTCGACTGGAAAACGGCGAGGAACCGGGTCTGGCCCCCTTCCACGACGGGCTCGAACACGACGTCGGCCACGTCCAACCCGCCCTGGGGCCGGGACTGGGGCGAGTTCTCGACTTTCACCGTCACCGCGGCGCGGTCGA
>JBOGIC010000217.1:0-1554 GCA_050744985.1 Acidimicrobiales bacterium | reverse complement strand
GGGCCGGCGCGCTGGTCGCGGGGGACGCCGTTCGCCTGACGGCGGCCGGCGAACTACGCCTCGTGGCCGGCGCCGAGGGCGCGGAAGTCCTGATCTGGGAGACAGCATGATGACTGACCACGGCGTTCGGGTCACGCAGGCCGGCCTGGTGGCCGCCACGGACGACGGCATCTGGTCGAGCGACGGCTCACGCACGTTGGGCGGCCACCGTGTCGACGACCTCGACGGCGCGTGGGCTCTTTTGGATGGAGACGCGCTCTGGCGGGATGGCGTCGAGCAGGTCCGGTTGCCGGGCCCTGCGGCGACCTGCGTGGCGGCGCCGGGCGACGGGGTCCTGGTCGGTACCAAGGAGGCGCACCTCCTCTCGGTGAAGGGTGGGGTGGCGGAGCCGCTCGAGTCATTCGAGAAGGCCGAAGGCCGCGACCGCTGGTACACCCCGTGGGGCGGCCCGCCCGACGTGCGGACAGTCGCGGCGGCGCCCGACGGCACCCTCTACGTCAACGTCCACGTGGGTGGGATACTGCGCTCCGACGACGGTGGCTCGTCGTGGTCGCCGACGATCGACGTGGATGCCGACGTGCACGAGGTGCTCGCCCACGGCGAGTCCGACGTGCTGGCCGCGACCGCCCTTGGCTTCGCCCGCAGCCACGACCGCGGCCGCACCTGGACGTACGCGACCGCCGGGCTCGTCGGCACCTACAGCCGGGCGATAGCTGTCGCGGGGGACTGGCTCCTGCTCTCGGCCTCGACCGGTCCGTTCACCGGGCAGGCCGCTGTCTACCGCCGCCCGCTCGACGCGGACGACGACGTGCCGTTCGAGCGCTGCTCCGACTGGTTCACCGCCAACGTCAACACCGGCCGCCTCGCCGGGGGCGACGGGCCGCAGGCGGCGATGGCCTCGCCCGACGGCGACCTTTACGTGTCCGACGATGCGGGCGCCACATGGCGGCAGGTCGCGGCGGGCCTGGGCACCGTCAACCGGCTGCGGCTGTCGACCTGACCGCCGCGGGGTTTCCGGGCGGCGTGCCGGATCTCAGACGGTGGCTGGTCGTCACCGCGGTCGCGTTCGTCGCGTTTGCGCCACCGATCGTGGTGCTCGGGCTGATCCACGACGCGCGGGAGTCGGGGCGGCGGGCCGCCCTCGAGGAGTACGCCGCCGCGATCGTCCGCGGGGATGCGCAGCACGTCTACTACGGGCTCTGCCGCGCTCGCCGAGCCCGCACCTCACCTGAGGAAGTCGCCGAGGAGCTTCGCCGCGAGGCCGATCGACTCGGAGGTGTCGAGGGCTTCTGCTTCACACGCGGCATGGTCGTGTTCTACGGGCCCGAGGGCGAGGATCGGCGGACCATCCGGAGCTCGCGGGAGGCCGGGGAGTGGCGGCAATGCCCGGCGCGCTCGGCTATCGGCGACTGAGCGGAGCGATGGATACCACCTGCGGAGCTCGAGTCCAGAAGGGCTGGCGGGCCCGGTCGGGCCCGAGCATCCGGCGCAGATCATCCGCGTTGCGGCCACGTCGCCCGGGGCGGGCCGCAGGGCCTCGGCCCGCGCGACGAC
>JBOGIC010000216.1:0-1887 GCA_050744985.1 Acidimicrobiales bacterium | reverse complement strand
TCGACGAGCCGCCGGCCGCCGCGGGCAGCGGCCCGAGGCCCGTGGCCGTGAGGAAGGCCTGCACGCCGCTGGGGAGGATGACGAGCTGCGAGGACAGGCCCGCCGCTCCACCGTTCTTGCTGTGCAGGGGCCCGAGGGCCGGCGTCGTCGGGCTCGTCCAGCCGTTCTGGTTGTCGAAGCCAAGGTTGCCGTCCTTCAGCGCCTTCACCATCGCGGGCGACACGACGTTGCCGGCGTCGAACTCGGTCAGGAACCGGGCGAGCTGGGGAGCCGTCGCCTTCAGGCCGCCGGACCCCGCGAACAGGTAGGCCTGGCTGTCGTTGTCGGCCTCGATCCAGTCACCGCTCGGGGGCGGGCCGAAGGAGTAATGGAGGGCGACGTTGTCGCTCGTGTAGGCGAAGTCCGAATTCACGCCACCGTCGTGGAGCACATCGCGGACGTAGGTGCGGAACGACTGGCTGAAGGCCTCGTTCAGCTTGGCGCCGTCCGTCTCCGTTTCGAACAGCGTCGTCATCCCGGTGGGGTCGCTGAGGAAGGGCAGGATGACCCGCATGACCGTGTAGTGGATGTTGTTGTACCCGGGGCTCGCCGTCATCCCGAGGGCGACCGCATCCTTGAGGCACTCGTAGGGGTCCGTGTCACAGATGCTGCCGGGGTGCTTCAGCCCGTCGTGGTGAAGGAGCTGGCGGAAGGTCACGGTCAGCATGCTGGGGTGCTTGGTCCACGGCGCCGGCAGGTACGGGGCGACCTTGGTGTCGAGCGAAAGGCCCTTCTCCTCCAACGCCCGGGCCACGGCGACGGCCGTGACCGTCTTGGTGGTGCTGGCGACCCCGTTCTGGGTGGTCGTCGTGAACGGGAGGTCGATGTCGAACAAGGAGTCGCCGGGCTGTCCGGCGAGGTCCCGCGAGCCCCACGAGCTGGTTCTTACGACCGAGCCCTGGTGACCGATCGCAAAGCTGTAGCCGACGGCGTTGCCATCGAAGCGCTCGTGGATCTCGTCGACGAAGCGGTTGAAGTCGACGGCGTAGTCGGGCGAGTAGGACTCCCAGCGGGATGGTGTTGCCGCTGATAGTCATCACCGACAGCTCCCGGCGGTCCGTCGCTTCGGTGGCGGTGAACGTTCCGGTCGTCTGGCGCGTGCCGATGGCGAGGTCGTAGAAGGCGCCGGTGACCGACGTCGGGCTCACGCGCTTGCCGATGAACGCCGTCGTCGCCGCGGGGAGGTCCGGGCCGGATCCGGTGTCGGCGACCCAGACCACGCTGCCGCCGACCTCACGGACGTAGGCCCGGCTGCCGTCGGATACGTCGAAGGCGCCGTCGAGGTCGTTGAGCGACGTGGCCTGGTACCGAGCCGGGACACGCACGCCGGAGTAGCCGGACCCAGTCTTCGAGACCGCCGTCCACGTGTCCGGACCGGCGTCATTGCCGGCCACACGCGTCAGGGTCGAACCGCCGGCGCCGACCGACAGGGTCATCGACCCGGTCTCGCCCCGTGCCGCCTCGGGAAGGTCCCACCACTGCCCGGTGATCGTGTTGCCCACCCACGTCCCGTCGAAGACGAACGACAGGGAGCCGGATTTCTCGGCGTAGCCGACGACCTTGCCGAGGACCGCTCGCGTGGAGAAGAGGCTGCCGTCGTTGGCCTTGTAGACGCGGGTGAGGTTCGTGCCGCCCAGCACCAGCTCGGCGTTCGCACGCGTCGCCAGTCCGGCGCCGAGGATGGCGACGGCGACGATGGCCAGGGCGATGCGGCGGACGAGGTGCGGAATGCGGTTGGCGTTCATGACGGTCCTCTCTCTCGGGTGTGGAGGGAACATGCAGGACGCCGCCAAACCGGCACTGAAGACGCACTGAAGCGGACGGGGTGCTACCACCCTCGACTCGGGG